>CAZBOB010000075.1:0-17450 GCA_964492995.1 uncultured Desulfobacteraceae bacterium
GGTATGGCACCGAAGATTTTCTGGGGTCCGAATGGACCAGGGGCCGTGTTTTAAGCATTGTGCATCAAAGCACAGATTTTGGCCTAAAACACAATTGCCTTGAACCTGATGGGTGACTGGTGCGGATCAGTATCTACTGACCGATAACCAATAAAAATGAAATAACGGATGCGGACAGGTGGTAAAGTAAGGCCGTGCTGTTGCGGGAAATTGATGGATTCGTAAAAATCCTGAACTATTTAATTTTAATACATTATCAGCCTGCTTATTCGGACTTTTTACGAATCCATCAAGAGTCAAGCGAAAAAAGTATATTTTTTTCACGGGAGAGGTGTTTTTTCTCTTGACTCGCCCTTTAATGGGTGACCCCGGTTTTTTGGCTGCTTGTGTCAGAGTACAGCTTTCCCCAATTTCATATATTGACAGAGAAACCTATGTTTCAGGAGAAATCGATAACTTAATGGGAGGAAATGATGGTCATCAAAAAAAAGACCAATAGCGAGAACAAGACCTTTTGGGATTCAACCAGGGATGCCCGTGTGAAGGTTGAACAATGGCCAAGTTGGAAACGCAATCTTAAGGTTACTCAGTACTCTGTTGGTTTTGATCCCAAACCCTCCGAAACTTCGGTATCAGATAGTCGTGGGTGTACTAAAGATAAATAATTTTAATGACCCGATTAAGACCTGCGGAACAGTTTAGGCCTTTTCAGGATTCCCTATCCGCCGATACAGCTGCGCTGGAGCCAATATTCTGCCATAAGTTCCTAAAGCTGCTGCTGGCAGTAGGCAAAATCACTGCCAACGTGATTGCCCAGCCTGATAAATGACGGCCTACGGTTTTCAACGTATATTGCGGTTCGAAGATTTTATCCCGGCAAAGAAATGATGGAAAGTGTGGCCTAAAAATCAATAAGTTCCTTTTCTGTTTCAGGGTAGATTGCATCGATATCCTTTTGGATTTCAATCGTTTTTTTAATTGCCGTTACGACCTTACAGTAATGTTTAATATCTTCAAGGGACAATATCCGCCCTTTTCGGTCTTTGAGCCATTTACGGCAAACCTGATACCCGCCGAGCTGGTATTCCCATACTGTTTTCTCGACGCCTTCGAAATATTGGTCCTTATTGATATAAATTCTTGAGTTCTTTTGATTGTATTTCAGCGTATCGACACTATTTTTGCCTGTTCCCTGAAACTTTGCCAGCGGCGCATCAAGCTCCGAAGATTCCAGCAAATGCAGATCCGCAAGACGTTGGCCAAATTCGCCCATTTTCTGAAACAATTTAAAATGTTTTGTAAACGGCACCCTGGGGAAATCGATTCGTAAGAATTCTGAGTACTTTGTGCGGTACTTATTGGTATAGAGAACGGCGTAAATATAATAGAAGATATCTTCAGGAGCCGGTTTGTTTTGGTATGCTTTAGTAAGGGCTGAAAATAGTTTTGGGTTGATGTTCGGCTGTCGGACTTTAGCTGATTCCAAATGGCTGAAGAGGTTTTTATGGTCTTCGTCGGGGTAAATATAGAGAGGAAAGATATAGTCGATAGTTTTTAATGAAACTGCAACATGTTCAACGATGTCATTTGCGCACAGAATATGACTCCATGGAATTTTCGTTTCCACTCTTTTGGGTATGATTAAACCCAAATTTTCTTGTAACATATGACGCATGATTTTTTGTCTTGGCATGCAATGAAAACCGCGAGATTTACCAGTATAATAAGTAAAACGAATGTCAAATGGCCGGTATAAAATTGGAACAATTCTTTCTTTATCTAAGCCGCTATCGATTAAATCCTTTTGGGCAAGCTTGACTTTCCAGTCTCGAACATCTTTACCCAGGTCATAAGTTAAACGTGCAACATCTTCATCCATCTTTGAAAAGTTTAAAACGGTTGTCCACACTTTTTGAGGTGTCCATTGGATTGTTAATTTATCTCGGGCCGTAACGATTCCAACGCTATTTATCGGAAAAATATCCGTTATTTTGGGAGCTTTTTCATACAGCTCCAAAAGCTTTTCGTCTCTGGGGATAAACAGATAAAATTCGGATTTCGGGGACAAGTTTTGCCATTTTGTTGTACGCATGTCGTTTTCCAAAAGCCATTCGTATTTTTTACTCCTGATTCCCCATAAATCCGAATGAAAAATGTTTTGATCTTTATTTTTGCCCTTCTTGTCCGCCGGTTCTTTGGCGGATTCCTTTATGAACAGTGCAATGGCGGTGCCCTGACGAATATCGAACACGTTTTCATCTTTTGATCCGTCCGGACAGCGCTCTTTTTTCAGGCTGTTTCCATGCAAATCCAGAATATAGATGTCATTAAAGCTTTTCATCAGCGATTGGCGCATTCCCTTGAAGGTGGGATTATCCAGATAGCTGTGGTTGGTAATAAAGCCTAATACTCCTTCTCCGGCCTGATCGATTTTCCACTGGGCAAAGCGAATAAACTTGACATAATCGTCCTGAAGCCACTTGGGATTTTTTTCGCCCAATGGTTTTCCATCCACCCGATAATACCCGTCATCTTTGAAACCGTTTGGGTGAGTATATCCCTTCTTCAGAAGTTTATCGATCCATGGTCCCCGATTGGCCGAATGGCCGGAATAAGGCGGATTGCCCAGTATTACCAGAATCGGCTGCTCTTTTTTAACTTTACCGGCCAGATGGGATTCTTCGGAAAGGGAAACCATGCCCGGCAACTCTGTTTGAGCCAGTTCGTCCATTTCCAGGGTATTGGTCAGATAGAGCTTGAATCGGTCATCCGTTTTGAGATGATAACCGATTTCTTCCAACAGAAACGACATTTTCAGATGGCCAACGGCCTAAGGCGCCATCATAAGTTCAAAGGCATAAAAGTTTTCAAGTACATGTTCTTGAATGAAATGTTCTTTTGCACCTTCACCGTATTTGCCTGCGAATTCTTCTGCCGCCAGCTTGGCCGCTTCGGCTAAAAAAGTCAGCGTACCGGCAGCCGGATCTAAAATGGTAACCGAATTGCTGGCAAACCCTTCCGACTTTCCGAATTTATCTTTTAAAATATGATGGAGTGACCGGACGATATAAGAAACCACCGGTTCCGGGGTATAAAATACCCCTCTTTTTTCTCGAGTTTTAGGATCATAATGGGCAAGAAATGTTTCATAGAAATGTACAATGGGGTCTTTACCCTTACCTTCACTGAAGAACTGCCGAAGCAGTTTGTTAACATCGGCAACTGCCAGGACTTCGGCAATATCATCGATAATCCATTCCATTTGCAGCGGTAGTTCTCCAAGAGAGATAAATTGGAATACATCTCTTAGAATACCGATGGTGCGTGGAATGTTGTCGTAGGCCAGTTTTCTGTTAAAGCTGTTTTCCGAGCGGGTTCTGGCGGCAAAAAGACCGTAGGTGATGGTTTGTGAATACAAATCGGCAAAATCTTCTTTGGAAAGGCCGCTAATCAAAAACCGGCTGAATGCTTCGTAAAATCCCAAGATAAATCCTCGTCCTGCGGTTTCTTCTTGTTTTAATTCCTGTGTAACAATCTCTTCTTTTAAAAACCTTGTACGCTTTGCCAGTTCTATGGCTAATGATTTTGCATTATAAACTTTCGGCAAGGTAAAAGAGAAAAATGTTTCAAGAAGCTTTAAAAAATCCGGTTCCTTTTCAACTGGGGGAATTGTTTTAAGCTGGTGAACGATAAAAGGCCTGCCTATAGTAACTTTATCAACCAATTCGCCATTGCGATATAGCCTGAATTCAAAAAAGTTTGTTAAAATTAGATTCGGGAAGGTATGCCGATACCGTTTTAACTGCGCTGAATCTTCAACAGTTCGCAAGTCTTCGGTGGTCGGTGCTTTGGCTTCAATATATCCGACAATATGCTGTTTTCCATCCCACACCCTGAAATCCGGATTGCCGGCTTCGGTCTGTTTGGGCAATGTAGTGATATGAATATGTTTCTTGCCGGAAGACTCTGCATATTCAATGAACAACCTTTCAAGGGCCGCATAATAGCTTTCTTCCCTGGCATCTCCTTGATCGGTAATTGTAAAAATTTGTTTCAAATAAGATTTCAGCATGTTTATTTCCAGTTTTGGAATGCAATTGAAAGTGTGCGGTATTTAAATGTTTATAGAGCATAAGAAGCCTTTGCTGATAAAACACTCGTTGAATCGATTCTTTTAAGTGTTTGTTTAACAATAACTATTGGAATTGTAAAGTATATTAGTTTATCGAGGAGATCTACGAAACAGTCTTGCTTATCTACTCGAAGTAATCAGGATCTACAGTAAAGGCGTAAACTATACTTCATCCTTTGCACACACCCTGTCTTTTTCGTAAATGAATCATAGTTTTTTTAGCATTAATCCGTTCGAATTCATCTTTTGACTTTTTACGAAACTGTCGATTTTGCTATAGAATAAAAAAGCGGATCGCCGTTTTATAACGGCTATCCGCTTTTTTATATAGATGGGTTATATTGAATTTATTCGGGCGGAGGAACCGGTGCCGGAGATTTTGCTTCCTTTTCTTTTGCTTTTAGGGTCGCAATCTGTTTATCCACAGCATCGATTTTTTTATTTATCATATCCGCCTGAAAGTCATTTGTGCCGAGTGGTGTGGCTTGGTCAAGATAACGCTTTGCGTCTTCAAGGTCGGAAAGGTTTGCCTTACTGGCAGCCACATCAGCCTTGTAGAAAAGAATCATCAGTTCGATGTTGTTCAAGCGATTATAAGCAGCTTCAGTGGAAACAGATGTGACAGCAAAGGAGAGCGCCTTGTTTAAATAGCCCTTTATTCCTTCAAAATCAGGAATTCCCGGAACTTCCAGCAGCGTATCGGCCTTTTCCACATAATAATTAAAAATAAGCGGAAATACATCTTTTTTGGAATAAAAATCTTTTATGGTTTCAGGGAGCTGAACTCCGGGCAATGTGATCAGAAGCTCTTCACCCATGGGAGCGAATCTTCCCTGCCAGATTTCAAGTGTGCCCTGTTTTGCATCCATATAATATTTAGTTTTGTTTATCATGCTGGAACCGACAATAATTGCAACAAGTACAACAAGAGCTGCAACCAGATATTTCATAGCCTTTTCCATAGGGTCAGAGACGGTGGTGTCGGTGTCAACGGGTGGTTCGTATGTTACAGATACTTCCGGCTCTGCGGCCTTTTCGGCGGCGGCCTTTTCAGCGGCGGCCTTTTCAGCGGCGGCCTTAATCTCCGCTATGTCAAATTTTTTCAGCAGCAGTTCCTTGATCCGTCGAGTATCTTCTTCTGAGCCTGAGTCAAATGGCGGTGCAGCAAAACCTTTAAGATATTTTTCATCAGGGCTAACCGTATAGAGCTTATCCGGTTTCCATGTGTCGAATTTTTTATGAATGAGTTCTTTCATTGAAACCCTCTTCTTTTTTGGCTTCGTCGCCGGTTTTTTAGCTCGAGCGGCGGCTTTGGCTTTGGGGGCGGCCTTGGCTTTTGGAGCAGCTTTGGTTTTTGCGGCAGCCTTGGCCTTTGGAGCTGCTTTTGCTTTAGTGGCTGCTTTTGGTGTGGTCTTTTTTTTCGTTTTAGCGGTCGATTTAAGCAAACTGTCTTTTCCCATAAAAAACCTCTTTGAAATTGTTTATGATTTTATATATATAAATTAGAAATATGATATATAAGAATACATAAGTTTTGTAAACATTTTTTTATCGATGCGAATTAGGGGCTTCGCCCCAATTGGAATGGTGGAATACTGGAATACTGGAATAATGGGTTCTGGGATAATGCAATATTGGGTTAATGGTAAAATTTGTGTTGAGGATAAAATTAAAAATGGCTGATATTCTTTAAAAAACCAACCTTCCACTATTCCACTATTCCATTATTCCATATTCGAGGCAAGTGTTCAAGCCCGCCTGCCATTGCAAGGCACGAGCGGGCAGGCCTCAAAAAATGTCGTATATTTTCATTGAGTTGTAGAAATTACGAGACGTATATTTAAGGGCAATAGCTCACTTTTTGTAAAGAAAATGAATAATGGCTTAACCACAAAAAGAGAAAATCTGATTTCAATCTTAAAAGGATATGGTTCTCTGCTCATCGCATATTCAGGGGGTGTTGACAGCACTTTCCTTTTGGCAACGGCCCATGAAGCATTGAAAAAGAATCTGGTTGCAATAACCGCTAAATCTCCGCTTCATCCCGTAAGGGAAAATCAGGATGCAAAAGCCTTTGCTCAAGAGCTGGGAGTTAAGCATATGCTCATACAATCAAGGGAAATGAGCCAGGCTGACTTTAAATCCAATACAAAGAAAAGATGTTACCTGTGTAAAAAATATCTTTTCGAAGATTTAGTAAAGATTGCTTACGATCTGGGAATTAAGCATGTGGCCCATGGTGCAAACCTTGATGATCTTGAAGATTTCCGTCCTGGATTTGATGCCGCCCGTGAGATGAAAATCACGGCCCCCATGGTGGATGCAGGGCTGACCAAGAATGATATCCGCACGCTCTCAAAAAAGATGAACCTAAAAACCTGGAATAAGCTGCCCATGTCCTGCCTTGCCACCAGAATTCCTTATGGAACGCAGATAACAACCGAAAAACTTAAAATGATTGAAAAGGCGGAACAGGTCATATTGGCCCTCGGTGTTAACGCCTGCCGTGTAAGATTGCACGCTAAGGTTGCCAGAATAGAGGTCGATCCCGGTGATATCGAAAAAATTCTGGATCCAGTGGTTAGATCGAGTATTGTTGGAAAATTAAGGGAAATCGGATTTTCTCATGTGGCGGTGGATCTGGAAGGGTATGGACAGGGGAGTATGAACCGAGCTCTTTAGCCCGGATATTTCTAAAAAAACCAAGCGGTCACGGATTTTTTGAAATCCCAAATTCCAAGCACCAAATTACAAAAAATCTAACAAATCAGGCACGGGTTTTGGAGTACGCCAATGATGCCCGGATAAACTCCCGGAATAAGGGATGAGGATTCATGGGCCGCGATTTGAATTCCGGATGGAATTGGCATCCGAGAAACCAGGGATGTCCTTTGATCTCAACCATTTCCACCAGGGTGCCATCCGGAGATGCACCGCTGATGACCAGCCCCTTTTCTTCAAGTCTCTCTTTAAAAGCATTGTTGAATTCATACCGGTGGCGGTGTCGTTCTGAGATGTTTAACATGCCGTATGCTTTATAGGCAAGCGAATCCTTTTTTATGTCACATGGATAGGCGCCAAGGCGCATGGTTCCGCCCTTGTCCGAGGTCATGTCCCGTTTTTGCAAAGTTTCGGTCTTGTCGTCGTACCATTCAATCATCAGATATATCACCGGAAACGGCGTATTTTTATCAAACTCCTGACTGTGGGCTCCGTTCAGGTCCGCCACGTTGCGTGCAAATTCTATGACTGCAATTTGCATTCCGAGACATATGCCGAAAAACGGAACCCTTTCTTTCCTGGCATATTTTGCGGCGCATATCTTACCTTCAATCCCGCGAGATCCAAAGCCTCCAGGGACCAGTATGCCGTCGGCGTCTCCGACAATCTCTCTACAATTGTTTTCGTCGATCTTCTCCGAATCCACAAACTTAAGGTTTACCCGGCAATCATTGGGAATTCCGCCGTGACGGAGCGCCTCGTTTAAACTTTTGTATGATTCAGTCAGATCGACATATTTGCCTACAATTGCAATCATCACTGACGATTTAGGCTCTTTGAGTCTCTTGACAATCTCCTCCCAGTTATCAAGATGGGGTGCTCTTGTCCAGATGTTAAGCTTTTCCACAATTTTCTGATCCAGGCCTTCCCTGTGGAATACCAGTGGAACTTCATAAATACATTCCACATCTTTCGCTGTAATGACCTCATCTACCGTTACATTGCAAAATAGCGCTATTTTTGCCTTGATTTCTCGGGGAAGGTATTTGTTTGTGCGGCAGAGGAGAATATCCGGCTGAATACCAATACTGCGGAGCTCCTTTACGCTGTGCTGCGTGGGTTTTGTCTTAACTTCTCCTGCCGTTGCAATATACGGAACCAGGGTAAGATGGATATACAGGACATTTTCCTTGCCCACATCCGTCCTGAATTGCCGGATGGCTTCCAGAAAAGGAAGGCTTTCTATATCTCCTACCGTTCCGCCGATTTCGACGATGACAACATCGACGGAGTCCGCCACAAGTTTGATGCTTCGTTTAATCTCGTCTGTAATGTGGGGAATCACCTGGACCGTACCCCCAAGATAATCTCCCCTGCGTTCCTTGGTGATCACAGAATGGTATATTTTCCCTGTGGTAAAGTTGTTGTCATGACCCAATATGGCACTGGTAAATCGCTCGTAATGCCCAAGATCCAGATCAGTTTCTGCGCCGTCATCAGTGACAAAGACCTCTCCGTGTTGGAACGGATTCATGGTTCCGGGATCTACATTGATGTAAGGGTCGAGCTTCTGTATGGTTACAGTGAGCCCGCGGCTTTCTAAGAGTGCTCCGATTGCTGCAGAAGCAAGCCCCTTGCCCAGGGATGAAAGGACGCCACCGGTCACAAATATAAATTTTGTTTTATGATCCATATACCGCCTCAGCTTCAGATGAGACCTTTGCAAAACATCCCCTTTTGCCCAATTCCTGCGTCATGCTCAAATTTTAACCCGCCACCGAACTTTGGTGGGTTAATCCTCGAAATACTCAAAGTATTCCTGTGGTTAAAATTTTCGCATTCCTTGGACTTGAACAAAATTGAACGTTTTTCAAAGGTCTCAGATTTCGGATCGCAACTTATTCATATATTTTCTTAAAATCATCAATAGCCTTTTGAACTTCATTAATATCCTCTTTATTTCTTTGTTCCTGTTCATCAGGAGCAACCTGAGGATAGAGAGATTTAAGGTGTTTTATATCAAAAAGCTCTTTTGAAAAAGAAGGATTTACCTTTATATTTTGCACATGAATTTCGCGCACGAGAATTCCGGCCATAAAAAACTCAATACGCATGGGATACCAGGTATGATGCACCTTGTGCCATTCAAAATATCGAACCTCTATACTATTTTCCCGGCTTTTTCCGGCCTTGCTTGTCATTATCCAGCGAAACGGTCTGAATGTGTCTTTATCCAGCCACACCTGAGGAGTGGTTTCGTCCGGATATTGGGCGCCCAAGACATATGCCGGTTTGCCCTTAAAGCGTCCCAGACTTGAAACCGTTACATCCACACCCAAAAGGGAAAGCTTATTTTCAAGCATCTCCCTGGGTTTGAAAAGAAGTATGTCTTTATAACAATCATAACGGTTATCTGATTCATCGGCAATTTTTCCGTCAATAACTGTCACGGCCTTGCCTTTTGATAACACATGAATCCTGTGAACATTTTCAGACGAGGTGTCCGAACGGAACTTCTCCGGGAAAACGTACCTCAAGGTTTCACTGAGTTCAACTCCGATTTTTTGCGCACTTTCATCATGAATTGCCAATGTCTGAGAAACAAGGAGGCTTTTGGCTTTCCCAAGATTTTGGGCCATTAGTTTCAGGATATAGGGTCCCGGCAAAACATAGGCATTTGTGAGTGCATACAAACATGTCACTATCGCAAAGCTGAGAAAAATGACCAAAGATTTGTTCAGGTATTGATGCAAAAAAAATCTAGAGTATTTCATCTGCAAACGTGGCTCCGTCTCCAAGTTCCTCTTCAATCCTCATGAGCTGGTTATACTTGGAGATCCGGTCACTTCGGGACATGGAACCGGTTTTTATCTGGCCGCCGTTTACCCCAACCACAAAATCTGCAATAAAAGAGTCTTCTGTTTCACCCGATCTGTGAGATATAACCGTGGTGTAACCGACCTGTTCAGCCATGTCAATGGTATCGAGGGTTTCGGTAACCGTTCCGATCTGATTCAGTTTGATCAGGATCGAGTTTGCGATCCCTTTTTCAATCCCTTTTCTGAATATCTTAGGATTGGTTACAAAAATGTCATCGGCAACGATCTGGATTGATCCTTCCATCCGGTCGGTCATCAATTCCCAGCCTTTCCAGTCCTGCTCGGCAAGACCGTCTTCTATACTAAGGATAGGATAGTTTTCAACCAAATCTTGATAATAATCGATGAGCTTTTCGGCATTGAGTTTTTTATTTTCTGATTTCAGGAAGTATTTTCCTTTTTCGTAAAACTCGCTTGCAGCAGAATCCAGGGCGACCCCGATATCTTTCCCCGGTTTGTATCCCGCAGACTCAATTGCGCTAATAATGAATTTTATAGCCTCTTCATGAGATTCAAAATCCGGAGCAAAGCCGCCTTCATCCCCCACGGCAGTGCTCAGCCCTTTGTCTTTAAGTATCTTTTTCAGGCTATGAAACGTTTCTGCTGCCATCTGTACGGCCTGAGTTATAGACTTTGCGCCCACAGGGACAATCATGAACTCCTGTATGTCAAGATTGTTGGCGGAATGGGCTCCCCCATTAATTACGTTCATCATGGGAAGCGGAAGACATCTGGCATTAATTCCTCCAATGTATCTATAGAGCGGTAACCCATAGGCCAGAGCAGAAGCCCGTGCAGCGGCCATTGATACACCGAGAATTGCATTTGCGCCCAGCTTGGATTTGTTGGGCGTACCGTCCAGTTCAATCATGAATCTATCCAATACAGCTTGATCTGCTGCATCCATCCCCCGGACAGCAGGTCCAATTTTATTCATTATGTTTTTAACGGCGGTGACAACGCCCTTGCCACCAAACCGCTTTGATCGCTTATCACGCAGCTCTAAGGCTTCACGTTTTCCCGTGGAAGCGCCGGAAGGAACTGCCGCACGCCCCACAGCTCCGCAGGAAACAAACACGTCTGCTTCAACTGTAGGATTGCCTCTTGAATCGAGTATTTCTCTGGCTTTTACATCAATTATTTCGGTCATGTTTCCCTCCTTTAATTGTAATTGTTATGGTTGTGACTCGTATGAATGTCGCAGGTAGAATGTATTTCGCCGTTTTTTGCAACGTCTGACGACATTCTTACTTTTGAAGCTTGACAAGATAAAAATAAATGTTACTTTTCTATTTATAGTATGTCAAGAAGCGGGAATACGGTAACTTATTTTATTTTTTGACCTTCAATAAAATTTATGGACCGGTCTTTTTCAAATTATCATGCAAAACTCAGATTTTTATTCCAATGCTCATCTTTTTGTTGCTGCGATAAGGGTTCTTACACACCAGAATTCTACGCCTCCTTCTATTGATCAGGTTTGCCGGACCATATCTTTTTCTTTGGAACAAGGTAATTTCATCTGTAAAAAGCTTAAAAAGGTCGGGATTGTTGATGTGGTTGAAGGTGCCTTTGGGACCCGCCTTTTTATCAAAAACCACTTAAAAATAGAAGAAATTCCCAAAGGCAAAAAAGAGGACAAGCTCGAAGAATCGCTTAAAGTATTTCAAAATTCCAGAAAAGATTTTACCCAGAAAATAGAATCTTTTCAGGCCAAGCAGGCAAAAAAACAAAAGGATCTTTTTGCTGAACTGGAAAAAAAACTAAAAAAAGGCTCAAACAAATAGAGAAATAATTATGGAACAGTACCAAGAGGCAATTGAGAAATTTAAAGAGGCGGTAAAACAGCATCCCGAAAATGCCCAGATATGGTGCAGTTGGGGAGTGGCTCTTGTGGAGTTGCAGCAGTATCAAGAAGCTCTTGAGAAGTTTCAGAAGGCTTTAGACGTAGAGCCTGACTTTGTGCCTGCTTTGTACGGCTGTGGTTTTGCATTGACGGCTCTTGGCCGAAGGGAAGAAGCATTTGAAAAATTTAAAAAAGCTAAAGAAATAGATCCCGATAGTGCAAAAGATTCAAGTTAGTTCGCTTTGCTCATCCCGCTATATAGCGGGAGAATGATGGAATATTGGAACACTGGAATATTGGGTTCTGGGCCTCCGGCTCGGAGAGTCTACGGCTCAGAGAGAAAATGGAAAGTTGGGTTATTGTAAAATTCCTTTTGACAGGAATTAAATAGAGGAATGTCATCTTCTTAGGGTTGCAATCAGCCTTTTGGGTTCCTTAAAATAGCCAAATGCATCAATAATGCTTTTGCACACAACATTTGAAGATAGCAAGGTTTCAAAACAAGCGCCCTCTTCTTGAACCAAAGCAATCCCCAAGCGCGCTTCTTTTAGCATTAATCTGTCATTATTCCCATTACCAATACAAACCGTATAATCTTTCCCGATACCCGAAACATACTCGAGTTTGCTATATGCTTGATCTTGTTTAGCTATCTTTACCAGCTTGCAATTAACATTTTCTAATTCACGTTCTACAAATCCATAAGTGTCCGCTGTAATTACGTGAAACTTTATATCTTTGGAAAGCTCGTTCATAATCTCACGAACCCCATCAATCAGCTTTCCGTCAACAGCAATAGTCCCATTGTAATCACATACAACATGTTTGATCTCTAACCTTATATATCCTGGAATATCAATTATCATCATGAGTTCCTTCCTTGTTTATTCGAATATGATATGAAAGTAACGGGTTATCTGAGTTTTATGTAACATCTCAATAAATTATTGAGGCGGCTCAATATCACCATTTAACACCAGAACTTGTTGAGAACTTACAGTGTGATGGTCTCAAGATATTCCTTAACACTACCGATTGTTGCGATGAACATCCTAGAACCGGTCATAACCGTGAATACGTCATCCACATTTCCACAGGTCCTGGCAAATTCCGGTCCTATTACAACTGCAGGCTCAGGTGCGTCAGGTTTTTGGGTCATGGCAGCCAAATACATATCCAGACGTTCTTTTAGTATTTGAAAATAATCAATATCATGGCCGATCATCATTCCGGTTGTTGTAGATATGCTCTGTGAAAATTCATGAACCGCCATCCAGTATAGCTCTAAAAGCTGATTTTTCTGAGCACGGTTTTCCAGATAATATGATATGCTCCACCCAATGCTGATAATTTTCAGTATCTGGAGTTCGTATTCAACCTTGCCCCGCTTGATGTCAGCCTCTTCCGGCAGGCGTGCCATAAGGGTTTTAACGTCCTCACGGTTAATGGCAAAGTTAAACAGATCTTCTCCGGCTTTATCAACGCCTGTTTTTTTATCTTCTGAATGTTCCATTGTTACATGACCTCGTTGTTCGATTCAAATAATTCACAAGTCGAAGTGTTTTTCTTATAAAGCTTTGAAAATAGCGTAATGAATGATCAGCAGCGAAATCATACACTGTTTGAATATATTAGGGATCGTTAAGATAGAACAGCGGTATTTTGTGTTCGTAATTAAAATGCGTTAAGCGGGTCGCCATATAACCTATTTATTTAAAGCCATATTTTCTGTTCTATCTTTACGAACCCTTATGTATGAGTTTGTATGATGTAGTCGCTGATTATTCATGGAGCTATATAATCGAAAAAACTCCCCGACCCCTTATCAACCTCTAATCGGTCCTTAGTGTTTTTCTTAAATCAAATGACAGCGGCTAAAAACAGCAATCCCAGGCTTGCGACCATAAGACCGGCTATTGTCTCAATCAAATTCTCCATGGTAAACGCCAGGCTTGTGTGCCTTCCAAGCATACCCAGCGAGACGGCTTTACCTGATATAACCATCACTACGACGCATGTGATGGTCAGGGCCATACCCATAGAAATGGTAATCCCCAGCATAATACCCAATCCCACCAGTTCCATGGATAGGGCAAACAGCATGACCATCACCACCCCCGAGCACGGGATCATTCCCACCATCAATGCGGATAACAAAGGACCATAGAGATGGCGCTTATGGTTCCCATTATCAGCCGGGTGACCGCCTTTTGCACTTTTTATCCATCTGTAACTGCTTTTGATCAGAATGCCCAAACCCAGACAGGCAATCAGACTGAAGCTAATAATTTGGGTGATGCGAATCACATCTTCCAGTGTGCCTGTAATACTCTTCTGTAAAATCATGTGGATGATCAGCACAAACATGATTCCCGACAAACCGTGAAACAGTGCAATAAAGCTGCCGAAAAACATGCCCCGAAATAATTTCGGACGCCGAGATAAAATATACGATACGGCCAGGGCTTTGCCATGCCCAGGGCCGGCTGCGTGGAGCATCCCATAGGCAAAAGCAACCAGCAATAGAAAGGCCAAAGGTTTCACGCTATGGGTCGCCTTAGCCTCGCGCACCAGATCCGCCATTTTCCGGTTGAGTCGGTGCTGCCACCGGGTGATCATGGACAGAAAAGAATTCTTGGCAGCAGGATGCGTGGTCATATGATGGGCGTTTGATTTGGGTTTGGCGGTAAACGGATTTTGCGCTAAGACCGGCTGCAGCATGATTACAATGCAAACAACCAAAAGGTAAAATAACAAAAATGCGATTCTCATGACTTCAACCTGAATTTCAGAAATAGTGCCCAGGGATTGACCATACCAAAATAAATCGAGGTGTTTTTGTCTTCTTTGATGGCGCTTTCAATCACAAACCCATCTCCATTCTCAACCCGTGCAGGCTGTTTTCGGGCAAAGAAGATGGCGGTATAATATGTAGGATCATATGTGGTGATGACGATTTGTTTAAACAATGGGTTGGCTTTCACATGGCACGGCACGAAAAAGTGATAGGAAAGCTTGCCGTTTTTTAAAATCGCGTTAAAATTTTTGAACCACTTGACTTTGAAGGACTGACCATCGATTTTCACGAAAATAAAATAATCGTATTCAGCGATATATGAGAACGCTTTTTCTTTCACTACCGCAACTTCGGCAGGTTCCAGTGTGCTGTTTCGGTTTTGATCGTAATCCATAGCGATCATGTTGCTGAACATCTCATCGAAATGCCACTCCACCTCAAACCCTGCCAGACCTTGATTGTCAAACACGATTTTCAATCGCTGGACAATAAATACGTGCGGATGGGCAATGACATCGGAACCCATGAACAAGACATTCAAAAAAAGAATTAGACATAATACCCGCTTTCCGACACGAATCATGTGCATTTGACCATCAGCAATTTTATCCTATCGTTGCATAAAAAATATGCCAAAAATATATTATATTAAAACATTTCTATATGTTACGCATATCTCACAGAAGCTTTTGGAATAAACCCAGCGTGAATTCCAGAAAAAAACGTTTCGTAAGGCAAATTTTTAACCCTTCGGGAAAGCCCATGATACCGTAATTCCTTCGTTGCCAAGGGTTCGCGGTAGTTTACTACAGCGTCACCCTTGGACGCCTTGGACTTACGGCATCCTGAGCTTTTGCAACGTTAGGGTTTATTTTTGGGAAACCTTTTTAAAAATGGTAACTCCTCAATAAATTATGGAGACGAGTCAATATCATCATTTAATAGCCCAGAACTTTTTTGAGATGTTACTGAAAATGTTGATAATTACCCCAAACGGCTGCGCTTCTTGCTGTCCGCTTGAACGATTTGGCCCTTATTGTTTTCTTCTTTCAGCCTATATGTTTGAAGCTTCCTGTTAAATTCGTAAAGTTTGCTGAACTCATGGGGTGGAGCACCGGCGTAACCCCAGCCATTGTCCGGCAGATGGTTGTGTGCCGGGCTTGGCCCGGCTGCTAAATGTTGCTGTCCGATATTTATGACACAAATATCGTGCAAAGTCCAGACCCGGCCACACCGAAGCCAGGGCAAAGGCCTTTGAATCCCAATACAGGGAGAACGCTCCACGCCGTCGCTACGCTGCACCGAAATCAAAGGCAATTCCGAGATCCCGAAGCAAGATCACGGGGTCGGAGTTTAGATGATATATAATTTTAGGAGCGGCTCAAAAGGGGAAATTGTGGTTGTGGAAAAACGTTGTTTTTAGCCTCAAAACCGCCTGGTGCAAAACGTTCAGATTTAGTATGAAGACTGGTTTTGGGTACTGAGCTTTTAACTCATTGTAAACAGATAGTTTTTTATATCAGGAGAGTTCTCATGGTCCGGGAACTTTTTGACCAGCCAGGTCATTATCTTTTTGGACTGTTCTTTTTTGTTCAGATTTTCATTAAGAATTTTGGCGATACAAAAATAGGCTTCGGGAATCAGCGCGTGATTCGGATGAGCCTTTGTAAGATGAACGCAGGCCTTGTAAGCTTCTTCGGCTTTTCCGGTTTGCGCCAAAAATTGTGTGATCTGGAACGTGATTTTTGGATCAGGAGTAAAGCTGGAGGAATGCGATATACATTCTTTATATACTTCACAGACCTCGGTGTTTATCTTTTTTTGGCTCAGAAGGTCCAAATGGGTGACCGCGTGATGCAGCAGCTCAGGGATCTGTTGGTGTTTTTGTAACAGATCATAGTAAATTCTGGAAAGATCCAGATCATCAATTTTCCCCCGGGTTTCGTTTCGTATCAATATTATCGCATCCTCGATTCGCCCATCTGATCGTAAGCCCTCGACTTTGTCTAAAAAGCCCTGATGTGAATTATTGCCTTTATTTTCAACCTGTGCAACCATAGTGGGGGGTGTTTCCTGCTGTGAAGAAAAAAACGATTTAAATTTTGCCCAGGCCGCGCTTAACAATGCAATAAGAGCCACGATAACTCCTTTCCCTGCTTTGGCCAGAAATTTGAAAACACCGAACTTGGCTGCAGTGGCGCCGGCACCGCCGGCAACCAGTGCTAATAAACCGTATTTTGCAATTTTATCCCCCTGAACAAACTCTGCATATGTTTTCCCTTCTTTGTAGGAAAAGTCGTCAATGATCTGGGTGAGTGTGGGTCTTATTGAATAGAGAGTCTCGGGGTCAGTAACCAGGACAATCGACATATAGCCATAGCGGCCGAGCAGCCGGGTATTGTAATTTACGACCTGTTCATTGCCTGAATCAGCAAGCAGCGCCCAAACCAGATTATGCGATTCTTCATCGTAATGGGGTTTTTCGTACCACCCAAGAACATTCAAAGGGGAAAACCCTTTTTTTGTTCGTTCCTTGTTGGCATAATCGGTTGCATTTTTAATCGATTTAAAAAGCGCCTCAGAATCAATACTCTCCTTTTCATCATCTTTCACGTACCCAACCGGATCGTACTCAAATATGATAAACCAGTTTTCTTCCTGTTTAGACGTGATTAATCCGACCTCTTTGTTGGTTATGGAATTGCCGATATATTCCATCAATTTTTTGGTGTCACCGGCATTTGCAAATAAGAAATCATCTTCTATAAATGTTTGCGCGACAGCATTTCCCAGATCCACAGATCCAGGCCCTTGGATCCAGTTTACCATTGGTTGTTGAGAAAAACCGATGGCTGGTGAAAACAAAAATATAAGCAGGATAAAGACAGAATGTCTTATAAATTTGTTTAACGGTTGGCGTGTAATATCCATCTCTATTCTCCCTGAATCATTATCAGATTGTGCAGCGGTCATAGTTATTGTCCGTCCATAAACGGCATCTTTCGGCCCCCGGCGGCGTCCTCGCTCGTTTTCAATCCTCGAAATAGCGCGCTATGCCTGCGGTTGAAAACTCGC
>CAZBOB010000076.1:0-17244 GCA_964492995.1 uncultured Desulfobacteraceae bacterium
GGTGTAAAAGGGATGCGGCGCCTCTTCGTCCGCCAGAAAAGCCAACTCCCCGATGTCAGGCGTGAAAAGATCATATTGAGGAGACTGCCCGCTCATTTTGGCCGCATACATGAAACCCGCATCTGCAATCAAGACCGGCCGCCTTTCCATCTCTTCCACGGCGAACAGGATCCGATTGTGCCAGTCCACATCCGGTTGAAGATAATGAAATGTAATTGTCTGAAAACCTCTCCCCGACTTTGATCGGGGATCAGATTGGCCCAGATGTCGCGTAAGATATTCATACAGCCTGCGGCTCCCATCTCCCAGACCGATATCTCCCACCAGATAACTGAAAGGCGCAGGTTGTACAAGTACCTCTCCTGCTCTGATTGCAGCAGCTAACAGGGCCGGAGTTCCCCGGTTTACAGGAATATTTCTTCCCTGGATATAGATGCTGTCATCTTTTAGGCGGGTTTCCCCGGTCACCAAAGGGAAGTCCGGGTCAGGAACCGTTCCGACTACTCCAATCACCGCGTCTCATCTCCTCGTAAGCTAGCTGAAGGGCATACCCGCAAAGGGTGTGGCCGATTTCCCGTGGGCTTGGCGCCTCATTCAGTGACATTCCTACCATCTTGCTTGCCAGATAGGGTACATCCGGACATCCTCCCCCTGAAATATTCACTATTGTCTCTGTCTCCTTTTCAACAGTTAATTTCATATTGGCCGCCCGGATCATCAGGTATTTTCCAAAATCCTTATTTTGAAAAAGATCCACGGGCTGCAGCAACGGGCTGCTGACAGGCACTATTTCCATGGGTGGCGTCCCGACGTTCTCTAATGTCCTCAAAATGTTCAGTTCCTCAATAAGGGGAATCTCGATAACCAGATCGCAGCCGCTCCGAATTTCAGGCGGAGGGCCCATAACCCGGATTTTCCACCCCGCTTTTTTAAGGATGCTTTCAGCTTTAATCACTTCACTGGTATGCTCAAAGACCAGTATGCCCCTGTCCGGATCAGATGATGTTTTGTATTTCTTTTTTCTCGATTTTAACAGCCCTAAAAAAGACAAGTCTTACTCCTTTTTGATGGTAAGCGTATATCCTGCCTCATCTTTTTGAATATTAGCCACATCCCAGCCCTGGCTCTGTGCCGCACGGCTCACATTCTCTTTTGAAGTATCCGTATCCACCTTAACTATAATTTCCCCTTTTTGTATCTCCTTGATCTTATTTAGCGTCATCAAGACTGGTTGGGGGCAGGAAAGCCCTCCTGCGTCGACAATTACACTCATCTTTTACCTCCTATATTATTTCTTCCTCATGGTAAAACCGATAAACAGACAGACCGAAAGCCCGATAATCACCGCAGCAATTCCATGGGGTCCCACACCTTTGGGTGAACTTGCCAGGCCAAAATTATGGGCGAAACCGGCCCCGACGATCATCCCTAAGACAAAAACCGCAGCGTCACCATCCCCTTCTCCGGCAAGAAAAAGCTGTCGGCCCGGACACCCCCCGGCCAGGGCAAATGCAAGGCCGGCCACAACCATGCCGCCGAAGTTCCAGATTTGCATGGTATGGGCCACCGGCTGCTTGACAAAGCCTGGATGAAACTGCCCAACCATCAGGTTTGTGATAAAAGCCAAGACCGCCAGGGCAAGAAGACCCAAAAAAAGGTGGGCTTGTTTAAACAGGATCAGATCCCTAAAGGCCCCCATAGTACAGAAACGGCTTCTCTGTGCGGCAAATCCAATGGCAAGCCCAACCAGCAGAGAAATGATCAGGGATGCATGCATCATACCAGGACCTTTTACACTGTAAAACAGGATTCCGCTTTTAGCCTTTCCCTTAATTTGCGGAAAGATGATCATCAGTATCAGAAAACCAAGCATGGTCAAAGGCAATAACCATCCCACCGAGGTGTATGTCTTCTGAACACGCCCCAAGTTATATCCGCCTTTTAGAAAAAGAGTGCCTATCCAGATACCGCCTATGAGTCCGAGCAACCCAAAAATTGCATTCCCGTCTCCAGCGGCAAAACGCAATAAAGCCCGCCAGGGACACCCCAGAAAAACAAGAGCCCCGATCATTGCAAAAACGCCCAAAACAAACCTGACAACAGGCGCGGAGCCTGTTCTCGGCCGAAACTCCTTAAAAATATAAGCGGCAATCAATGAGCCAAGAACAAAACCGATAATCTCCGGCCGCATGTATTGAACAACTCCAGCGCGATGAAGCCCAATTGCACCTGCAATATCCCTTTCAAAGCAGGCCACGCAAATACCCATGTTTCCGGGATTTCCCAGCTTTTGCAGAAGGGCCGCAATAACCCCAATAAATGCTCCAACGCCGATAATTCCCCATCGTGTTGCAAAAAAGTTTTTAAATTTTGCCATTTATCTCCTCCTTTATTTTATCCTGAAAAACCTGGTCCTGTGGGCCAGGTCAGACTTCTCCGGCTCTGCCTGAAGAATCGATGCAAGAGTTTGAAGTGAACTAAAGTTTAAAGTGAGCTAAAGTTAAGGAATTCTGTCAATTATATAAAATCAGCGGAGCGAAGCGACACCATAACTTTAGGCACTTTAGATCACTTTAGACACTTTTAACTTGTTAACTTCTTCAATTAAAATCCTACGGTAAACTGAAAAGTGAAGATGCTCCTGTCATCTTTGTCATCGTTATCCGGGTCGACGTACATGTAATCGGCCGTCAACTTGCAGTTGTGTCCTTTAAGATAATAGTTGAATCCGCCACTCAAAAAGTCGGTTTCGTTTTTCTTGTCAACATCTACGGTTTCGTATCGGATATAGGGTTGAAGTCGGCCCGGGCCGATGGAACCGGGCAGAAGATACCCTGCGTTAATGTACCAGTTCTCTGCGTCATCGCCGGCTTCCAGGTCGTGGTAAAAATTCGGGCCGCCCTGGGTGCAATTGTCGATATCAATATAGGCCGTTTCTAACGTGACTGCACCGGCTCCCACCGGGTGGTCAAAGAAGGCGTCAACCGTCCAGACGGTATTGTCCCGGTCCTCACGACCCCCTAAGGTCAAATCGTCTTGACGGTCCATGCCAAAGCCGAGGCTCAAAACCTTTTTCTTTCCGAGGTACGTTCCCTTGTTAAACCAAGTCGTTTCCGGCTCAAGCAGACTTACCGAAAGCCGGCCCACAAACCGGAGGTTGTCTTCAGGATTTGCGTCACCCTCGACCCCTTCAGAGATCATAGCTCGGTATTGAAGTCGTCCGTCCAGAGGGTTGCCCCACAGGGTCAGTCCGTCGTCACGTCCCACTTTCTGTGCATAAAAGATACCGCCCCGCGAACCGCCCTGCAAAAATGGGAGATCAACAGGTAACATGCATTTGGTGGAAGTTGTGCCGTAATTGCGTGTCAGGGGCACATACATTCTTCCCATCTGGATCTTAAAGGCCTCATGCAGATTCAAGGTAATCCACAGATCTCGCCAGGCAATACCGCTTCCCAGTCCCAGGCCGGAATCGTCCAAACTCCCGCCGGTCGGCTTTTCCATGCCGACCTTATCCGAGGCAAGGTGGGTAAAGAAGCTGACATACCGGGTCACATCCCCCTTCAGATACATATAAACCCGGCGTATCATGAAATCGTTCACATCTTCGTATTTGCCCTCATTTATCTTTCCGTCTTCAACCCATTGATATGAGGTTTGCATCCAGATGCCGATCTCCCCTTTGGTCTGTTCGTCAAATTCCATCTTGAATCCTGCCCGACAGGGGCTTACCATTGTGCAAACAAAAAACAACACAATCACCATCCTGGCCAACACTTCTGATTTCTTCATTCTCATTCCTCCTTTAATTTGATAAAAAACTGTAGCAAATAATAACGCACGGTTGTTATCCAACCCATATTTGAGTTCCGGAAGGGGCAAGGGGAATCGAACCTCCTCCCCGTTTTTCAGACGGGGCCAACGGTTTTGAAGACCGCGGGGCGCCCAGCGCCGTTGCCCCTAAACACTTTCGAAATGGGATGTGGCAGAGTTTGATCGAATGCTGAATGTAAAAAATGCTAACTGGATAATAATAGACGTGATTTTTCGGCCAAACCCTGTGCCTACCGAACCCGGGCAGAATTTATAAAATACGCTCAGGTAAAGCCGAAAAATTGATACATGGATAGTTTCCTTGGCATTGAACAAAATCGAACATTTTTCAAAGGTCTCACTGAATGATAGAATATAATTACAAAGGATATAACGATTTGTCAAACTGGATTTTCCGATACTTAAAGGCCGTTTTCATAGAAAAAACCGATTAGTGAAATCGGGTAATAACCTGAAAGCAAATAAAACTATATAGTTATTTAATTCTATTAAATAAATTAATAATTGACAATAAATAATCTATATAGTATAAAATGGTAATGAAAATCGATCTTGCATTTATCGGGAGAAACATCCGTAGATTAAGAAGGCAACGCAACTTGACCATGGCTGAACTGGCCGATAAAATAGGAATGAGCCAGGTGCCTCTGGGACGTATCGAACGTGGGGTAAACGCTCCGTCCGCATCCGTGATCTATAGGCTAAGTAAAGAGCTGGGTGTTTCAGTAGACACTCTGTTTGCCGAAGATGAACACGAATTTAAATCGTTTCAGTATGAAAGTGCACAGAACCCCTTTCCGGTTCCCCTTGACGATCCTGATAAAGAACTCCCTGTTAGAATTAAGACCATGGCCCATGAAATCATCAATGCATTCTGGGCCCTGGAAGATATCTGCAACGCACAAAAAAGAGCCAGGATCCCTCTGTTTATCCCTTTTGAGCCCACTGAATCCGGTATGGAGGCGCTGGCAGTATCGGTGCGGCGATATACCGGGATTGAACACGGGGTTGTGTTCGACTATTTTGAACTCTTCGAGAATCAGGGATTCCGGGTTGTTGTCGTGCCCATGCTTAAAACGTTAGACAGCTTTTCCTATGACGACCCGTTATATCAAAACGCATTTTTCTTCCTCAATGCACGTCATAATCCCGAACGGCAGCTTTTCCGCCTGGCATATGAATTGGGCAAAGTCCTGATTATGACATGCGCCATGAACCAGGGCCAAAACGTGTTTAAAGACCCAGACGATTCATCTCCCTCAGCCGAAAAACCTTTTACCGCTCACCGGGCGGCCCGGCGCTTTGCCGCAACATTTTTAATGCCTGTAAATGCCGTATGCGATACGGTTTCGCAACTGGGCATCCGGAAAAAGCACTGGTCCTATGAACTTTTGCTGCGCATCAAACACCGTTTCGGTGTTTCTGCGGAAGCCTTTTTATACCGTTTAAACGAACTCGACTTGATTGATCCGTTTCTGGTAGAGCCGTTGAAAAATAAAATTCATAGTCATTACGGAAAAACCGACTTCAGCGAACCCGACTTTTCAAGGCGGCTGCTGACACCCAACGGACGGTTATGGGATCTGGTGCTTACGGGCAAGGAAGTCGAAGACGGCCGGGATGAAGTGCTGGACATAGAACAGATTTTAAATAAATGGAAAGTAGTCAAAAAATAAAATCGTTTTACGATTTTATAAACAGCATTTTTTATACCTATTTCGTACAATATAATTCAGCATTTTTTTCAAATAGACTTTGTTATATTTAAATTTGAATTTTCCGCTGTTTGTTGGAGCGTAGCGGAAATCCCGCTACCCGGGGTCGGAACTCTGTGGAAATCCCGTCTCTCAGGGCAGCGCGGGATGAATTCAAATATAAATATACAAGTTGATGGGGATTGAAAACAATGAATAATTTGCCGGATGATTCACATAATAAATCGGAAATTATCCTCTACCAGACCGAAGACGGTAAAAGCCGGATAGAGGTGAAACTCCATGATGAGACTGTATGGCTGAGTCAAAAACTAATGGCCGAGTTATTCCAGAAATCCATACCTACTATAAACGAGCATATTAAGAATATCTTTAAGGAAGGGGAATTACAGGAAGATACAGTTATTAGGAAATTCCGAATAACTGCTGATGACGGCAAGTCCTACCTCACCAATTTTTTTAATATCGATGTCATTATATCAGTGGGTTACCGGGTGAAATCCCATCGCGGCACCCAGTTTCGCATCTGGGCCACCGAGCGCCTTCGAGAATATATCATCAAGGGTTTCACTCTGGACGATGAACGGCTCAAACAGGCCGGAAGCGATAACTATTTCGATGAACTACTTGCACGTATCCGGGATATCCGGTCATCGGAAAAGGTTTTTTGGCGCAAGGTGCTCGATATTTATGCCACCAGCATCGATTATGATCCAAACACCGATCTTTCTCGCGAATTTTTTGCCGTGCTCCAGAACAAGATGCACTGGGCTGCTCACGGCCACACTGCTGCTGAAATTGTCCACCAACGGGCTGATGCTTCAAAACCAAACATGGGGCTGACTTCATGGCTTGGGGGCAAACCGCACAAAGTAGACGCTGAAATCGCCAAGAACTATCTTACTATAGAAGAGCTGGATACACTGAATCGCATTGTCAATTTCTATCTTGAGTTTGGCGAATTGCAGGCATTAAACCGCAAGCCCATGTACATGCGGGACTGGATCACTAAGCTGGACGATTTTTTACGCTTGAGTGAGCGCAACATTCTTGCCCGCGCAGGAAAGATCAGCCATGAACAGGCCATGGAAAAGGCGCATGAGGAATATGAAAAATTCAGAATGGCTCACCTAAATGCTCCCTCTGAGGTAGAGCGTCATTTTGTGGAGGCAATCAAGGAGGTAAGGCGTTTGGAGAAGGAAGTAAAACCGCAAAAGACGCGAAAGAAGAATTTCAAAACTTGAGATCACAAATTGTGACCTCAAGTTGGAGAAATATGTGCAGGGCAAAGCCATATGCCTTTACTGAAAAAGAAATTGCTAAGAATCTGTATTTATTGGTGTTCATCTGCGGTTAATTAAAAGAAAATCGGGTTTACGGTAAAAGAGAAACAAAAAGTTTACGGCAAAAGAGTGAAAAAGAGTAAAAAATAAGGGGAACCAGATATAAAAGAGTCAAGAGCAGTCCCCTTTTTCCGCGGCCTTGATTTGGCTTGAAATGAAAAAGCTATGAGCGATTCATCTAACATTATTTATCGGTATTGGGGCAAAGCAGAGAAGGCATCCGACAAGGAATTTCCAGACTACCATTTATTAGTATACCATTGTCTTGATGTTGCAGCGGTGGGGCAAATATTGCTAACGAGACACACGTCTTTACTAAATTTTTTTTCGATAAATTCAGGGCTTGATTCCAACACATTCAAATCATGGGCCACATATTTTCTTAGCCTTCATGACTTAGGAAAATTCAGCGAATCCTTCCAGGGACTACAAGAAAACATTTTTTATCTTCTGCAACAAAAAAATCGAATGAAAGAATATGGCGTCCGACATGATTCATTAGGTTTTATTTTGTGGCGTAGTAAAATATCAGATGTCTTTTGTTCTTTTCTGTTGGATTCCCATGAAAAGTGCCAGATGGATATAGATTACTGGACGGAATTCTTAGAATTTTGGGCACAGGCGTTCACTGGCCATCACGGCCAACCTCCTAAGAATAGCAACAGGCAGATTGATCATTATTTTGCTAAAGATGATATTGCAGCGGCCCATGAATTTTCACTGAAATGCATGGATCTCTTTTCAAAAGGAAACTTTTTTGCTGAACCTTGGCCGATCAATGAATGGCTGGAACGAGTGAGGTGTTTATCCTGGTGGCTGGCAGGCTTTGCTGTGTTATGTGACTGGTTAGGTTCAAATAGAGAATATTTTGAGTTCTACAAAGAACCAATGCTATTAGAGAAATATTGGAGTAATATCGCTTTGCCGTCCGCCGAAAAAGCTGTGGAATCGATTGACATTCTACCGATACCACCATCAAAAAGTACTCCTATAAACATCCTATTTGAGAATATCGAGGTGTCAACTCCATTGCAAAAGCTATCAGAGACCATTCCTCTGGGAAACGGCCCGCAACTCTTTATTCTTGAAGATGTCACGGGCTCCGGAAAAACCGAAGCTGCTTTTATGTTGCTTCATCGGATGATGGCATCCGGGTTGGCCGAAGGGGCATATATCGCACTCCCTACAATGGCCACGGCCAATGCCATGTATTTCCGGACTCGTAATGTTTATCGGCTACTTTATAATGTTAACGCATCGCCATCTCTTGTACTGGCGCATGGGGCAAGGCATCTGGTGGATGGTTTCAATGAATCGGTGATTCCAGAAGGTTCACCACAAGACTTCAATTACACCCATGAAGAAGCCAGCGCAACCAGTTATTGTAATGCCTGGCTTGCTGATAATCGTAAAAAAGCCCTACTTGCTCATATGGGCGTAGGCACAATTGACCAGGCGCTACTTTCTATCCTCCAGTCGCGTTATCAATCCATGCGGTTACTCGGATTAAGGGGAAAGGTGCTGATTGTTGATGAGGTGCATGCAAGCGATGCCTATATGCACCGCCTTTTACAAACGCTGCTTACATTTCATGCGGTGGCAGGAGGCAGTGCGATCCTCCTTTCAGCAACACTGTCGAAAAAAATGCGTCAAGAACTGCAAAATGCATTCTGCATGGGTTTGAGAAAAACCGGGCCTGAGATTGAAGATGCAGGATACCCATTGCTGACTCAAATCGGCGTTGATTGTCACCAGGAAAAACAGATCGATACCAGACGGGAAATGGAACGAACACTTTCTTTTTCTTTATTGCATGATGATGGAAACGCAATTGACAAGATAGTTGAAAAGGCTAAAGGCAATAATTGCGTTGCATGGGTGCGCAACACTGTAGCAGATGCCTTGGATGCATACGAGAGACTATCAAATATTTTGCCTGAAGGTCGAATAATGCTGTTTCATGCGCGTTTCACCCTGGGAGATCGCTTGAAAATAGAAGAGAAGGTTTTATCCATCTTTGGTAAAGACAGCAGGGCAGAGGATAGGGCAGGAAAAGTACTTGTTGCAACACAGGTAATTGAACAATCCTTGGACCTTGATTTTGACTGGATGATATCCGACCTTGCTCCCATTGATCTGTTGATACAGAGGGCAGGTCGATTGAGGCGGCATATACGTGATAAAAAAGGAAATCCAATTGATGGTATAAATGATAAGCGCGGCAAACCTCAACTATATGTGTTGTCTCCCGAGCCGGAGCAAAACCCTGGTTCAAAGTGGTTCAGCGATTTGTTTCAAAAAGCAGGGAAGGTGTACCCGGACCATGGACGTTTGTGGCTTACGGCCCGGTTTATCTCCTCATGTGGAAAACTTAGAATCCCTGAGGATATGCGACGGGCTATTAAAGAGGTTTATGGGGGCAAATCAGAGGAAAAAATACCTGCTGATCTTCTGAAACACAGCCTGGACGCTAACACAAATGATATGGTGAAAAAATCACATGCCCGGATGAACAGCATACATTTTGAGTCTGGATATAAGATGCAGGACCATGAATGGTGGGATGAAACAATTACACCTACAAGGATTGGAGAGCCTACGATAACCTTGCGTCTGGCAAAATGGGAAAATGGGGAACTGAAGCCATGGGCTGATGCGATGAGGAATGCCTGGTCATTGAGCGAAGTGCGTGTTCGTCAAAAAATGGTCAAGTTTGAGGCTAAACCGAATGACCAACAATTGGAAGCAGCCATAGAGAAGGTTAAACAAAGTTGGCCAGGAGGCAAAAGGACGTTTTGTATTCTAATACCGATGGTAAAAACTGAAGAGGGCAATTGGGTTGGTGAGGCGTTGAATGAAGAAAAGGAACAAGTTAAGCTGCTGTATTCAACAAGAGCCGGCCTTAATTTTGAATAATATCATCGAGTTATCCCCACAAAAGTGGGGAACATGGATTTATTCAACCCAATAAATTATCCTATTATGGGTCATCCCCAATTATTTGGGGAACGATTAATTATAACAATCTATTTTAAAATTTGCAATATTGCAAGATAAATATAAATGAACTTATCTTATTACTTATTGACATTTATTTCTCCATGATTATTGTTGAATATGATCGCATTCTCAATTTAATAAACCTGGAGGATTAAATGATAATTAAAGCGTATTTTAAGAAATTTCTTTTTGGTTTTGCAGTTTTTAAACGAACAAAAAATACTTTTAATGATTTCCCGACAGACGTAAGAATTTGGTGCTTTAGTTTTCAATTCTGCAAGATATCATCCTTACCTTATTGGGGACTGAAAGAGAGCATCAAGCAATACAGGAAAAAGAAACACGAATTTTCCTGAAATTTGTAGAAAAGAGAGGCCACATGAATCTACTTAATGACAAATGGCTACCCATTCGCCGTAAAAGCGGCGTATGCGAGCTTATAACACCATGGCAATTGACCGACAGCATGGATACGGATCCTGTAGAATCGCTTGATACGCCCAGGCCGGATTTCAATGGGTCCTTAATTCAGTTTTTAATCGCCCTGATTCAGACTGCCTTTCCACCAAAGGATGAACCGACTTGGGGCAAATTGTACGACTCTCCTCCCTTGCCAGAGGAGCTGCGAGATGCCTTCATGCAATATGAACATGTCTTTAATATGGATGGCAATGGGCCTCGCTTTTTACAGGATTTTACTTTAGCGGACGGCGAACGAAAACCCATAAGTACGTTGCTTATTGAGGAACCTGGTGCAAATACATTAAGAGAAAATAAAGACCATTTCATCAAGCGCGGTAAAATAAAATCATTAGGTGTAACAAGTGCAATCGCGGCCCTGATAACTTTGCAGATTAACGCCCCTGCTGGCGGCGTAGGTTACCGCACATCCATCCGGGGCGGTGGGCCAATGACAACATTGCTTATTCCTGATCCATTTTTCGAAGATGAAAAAAATACGCTATGGAACATAATCTGGCTCAATGTATTACGACAAACGGACTTTGAGCAATTGTGCGGGAACCCCGACAGAAACGATGAGACATCTATTTTTCCCTGGCTCGGTCCCACAAGGACCAGTGAGCCAAAAACCGGGCGTGATACTACCCCGGAAGATGTCCATCCCGTGCAAATTTACTGGAGCATGCCTCGCCGTATCCGGCTTGATTATTCAGACGTAAAAAAAGATGAATGCAATTTGACCGGTCGCGAGGAACAGGTGATTGGATACTATTTCGCAAAAAATTACGGGACTAATTTTGTTGGTCCCTGGCGACATCCTTTAAGCCCCTATCGGTTTGACAACCAAGGCACTCCTTTGCCACTGCATCCCCAGGTAAATGGCCTCGGTTACCGTCATTGGCTTGGTGTCGCTGTCGGTGATAGAGAGGGTGTCACTCCGGCTGCAGTTGTTCACAGTTTCAACAGCAGCCATGTTCGCAATAGGCGAAAAACCAAGCTCTGGGTGTTTGGTTATGATATGGACAATATGAAAGCCCGTGGCTGGCATGAGGCCCGTATGCCGTTTTACCATCTGGATAAGATGCACCGGGAACTTTTTGCGGATGCGGTTAGAGATTTTGTAGAAGCTTCCACCTATATTGCGGAAAACCTGCGCAGTGCTTTAAAGAGGGCATGGTTCAGGCCAAAAATAAAGGTGCGCGGGGATTTTTCCTTTATCGAAAATTCGTTTTGGCAAAACACTGAACCACTCTTTTACACCCTTCTTGATGAACTACATAGAGTTATTGTTGAAGATGGTGATGATACAGATGTTCGCCATCACTGGTTCAAAGCTTTAAACAAGGCATCCATTGATCTGTTTGACATATGGGCCGCCAGCGGCAATATGGAACACGAAAACCCAAAACGAATTGCCTTGGCAAGGCGTGATCTATTGAAATTCAACCATAAAAAAGTGATAAGCACGGCATTGAAACTTAACATAAAAATGGAGGGTAAAACTCATCAGCAAACAGGAGATAAATAATGACAGACGATCTTAAGCAGCAAAAAAATGAGCAGCCTGTAATCCTTGCTTTTGAATGGTGGCAGGATCTCAAAAAGAAAAAGGGAGACAGGGCCAATTTGCGCCGCGCCAAGACAATGGATGAGGTGTTTTTTGTGCCTGCATACCATCGGCTCTATAACAAATTGAGTTCCACTGCCTGGAGATCACAAAAAGGCATCGCTTTGATGGCAGGCATATTGGCCCGCATTGAAAAGCACGAAGGCGGAATTTTATTTGCAGCCCAAATGGCACGCCCCGGGAA
This sequence comes from uncultured Desulfobacteraceae bacterium, assembly GCA_964492995.1. Taxonomy (GTDB): domain Bacteria; phylum Desulfobacterota; class Desulfobacteria; order Desulfobacterales; family UBA11574; genus S5133MH16. The sequence goes on from CAZBOB010000076.1 coordinate 12,166, forward strand.
AACCGGGAAGGGTGCGCGTGTAAAAGGCATGAGATTTCGCCGCCTTTTACAAAATAAAAACCGTGATGAAGTCTATGGCCCGATGATTCGTATTGTTCAACTCATGGATAAACAGGCTAATGTTAAAGATCTGGCCCATTGTCTTTACTGGTGGAATGACAGTACTCGACGTAAATGGGCGTTTGACTATTACGAAAAAGCTCCTGATGAGGACTAATAGCCTTGCATAGAAAGGCAATTAATTAACAGCATACCAGCACAAATTATTTACAGTAAATAACAGGAAAATTTCATACTTTTATTAAACATTGAAAATTCTGAATAAGAAAGGAGAACGAAATGAACAGATTTCTACAAATGCACATACTCACGGCCTATCCGCCTTCCAACTTAAACCGCGATGACATGGGTCGTCCCAAAACTGCCGTCATGGGTGGGGTTCCACGTTTACGGGTTTCATCGCAAAGCCTTAAACGCTCCTGGCGGACATCCGATGTGTTTGAGGCTGGTTTGAAAGGATATATAGGTAAACGTACTAAAGAAATGGGTATTAAAATTTATGAGGCATTTCAAGAAAAGGGTGTAAAACATAAAAAAGCATTTGAGTGGTCGAGAATGATCGCCAGTGTGTTTGGCAAACCAAAAACGCTTTCAAAAAAAGATAGCGAAAAACTGAAAGCATTGCCAGAAAGAGAACGAATAAAAAAAGAAATGGTAGAACTTGAGATAGAACAGCTTGCCCATTTCAGCCCTGAAGAGGAAAAAGATATTTGGACATTAGTAGAGAAAATGGCCGCACAGGGAGCAGGACCAAGCGAAGCAGAACTGGGATTGCTGCGTGCAAAAACGAGTGCTGCGGATATATCCCTTTTTGGTCGCATGCTGGCGGCCGCGCCAAAATACAATGTTGAAGCGGCTGCGCAGGTAGGCCATGCCGTAACTGTGCATAAGGCCGCGGTTGAAGATGATTTCTTTACAGCGGTAGATGACCTGAACATTGGAGAGGAAGACCTGGGCGCAGGACACATGGGTGAAACCGAATTTGGCTCAGGTCTCTTTTATCTTTATCTATGTGTTGATCGTCAGCTTTTGCTCGACAACCTTAACGGTGATAAAGCACTGGCTGCCAGGACCCTTTCAGCATTGGTTGAGGCAGCTGCAACAGTGGCGCCTACCGGCAAGCAGAACAGTTTTGCATCACGGGCACGCGCTTCCTACATATTATGCGAAACAGGCACCCAGCAGCCACGAACACTTTCTGTAGCATTTTTTGAGCCTGTTACCGGTCCCCAGTTGTTAAATGCTGCTATAGAACGTCTGAAACAAACTCGCGACAAAATGGATCAGGTCTATGGGAATTGTTCTGAAAAGCATTGTGCGATGAACGCTTATACCGGCGAAGGAACCCTGAAAGAAATTATTAAATGTGCAACGGAGTAATCTACCATGAAACAATTCTTGCTTTTTCAGCTTTATGGTCCATTGGCCGCTTGGGGTGAAATCGCCGTTGGTGAGGAACGACCCAGTTCCGGGCATCCAGGCAAGTCGGCAATTCTCGGATTGCTCGCAGCCGCAAAAGGGTTACGCAGGGATGAGGAAAACACTCATCTCGCTATGGAGAAAGGCTATTGCATTGCCGTGCAGGTGATGTCAACCGGAACATATCTCAGGGATTATCATACTACGCAGGTGCCCCCTAAGGTGGCATTAAAAAGCCATCCTGCTGCCACACGCCGTGATGAACTGGCTGCTTTATTACTATACCAAAAGATTAATCCAAAGGTCTCTGGAACCATATTGTCCAACAGAGGCTACAGGTGCGATGCTTTATATCAAGTTGCCGTATGGGAAAATGCAAAAGCACCATATTCCCTAAGCGAACTGAAAGCATGCCTGTCGCGGCCTCATTTTACAGTGTATCTTGGCCGTAAGTCCTGCCCTTTAGGCTTGCCAATGCAGGCTCATATCGTTGAGGCAGATACAATGGCTAGTGCCTATAAAAAGGCAAATTTTAAATCACTCAATCATTTTGTTGAAGAATTAGGTTTCGGCACGTCACTTTTGCCTGCTGTGGAAAGGATTTCAGTCTATTGGGAACATGGGGTGGAAAGCGGCATAAAAGCCCGCGAAATATATACCCGCCGAGATAGGGTCCTTTCACGCCGACGCTGGCAGTTCGAAGAACGGCAGGAGTGCCATGCAGTCTGGAACGAGGAGGATTAAGCCATGTATTTCAGCCGAATCATTTTACAGGAAGATGCACAAAATGCTCCAGACTTCTGGCGTGTATTCCGCGACCCTTATTCCTTGCACCAGTCCACATGGAAACTGTTTGCAGACCATGCTGACAGGAAGCGGGATTTCATTTACCGATTAGATCAAGAAGGGAAACGACCGCTTATTTACACGGTTTCTGAGCGAAAACCTGATAAGAGTCTGGGGCTGTGGCATATTGAGACCAAAGAGTATGAACCGAAAATCAAGACGGATATGCAACTTGCCTTTATGTTGCGCGTTAACCCTGTGCGGACAAAGAGGGATGAAAACGGTAAGCAACATCGTCATGATGTGGTTATGGAGGCCAAAACGCGCCTTAAAGAACAAAGCACAGAACAAAATGAGCGTAGCCCTTTGGCTAATTTGGTACAAGATGAGGGGTGCAACTGGCTTATAGCACGTGCTGAAAAACATGGGTTTGCCATAGTTCCCATTCAAATTCGTGCTGATAGTTACCAGCAGCACCGTTTCTTCAAAAGGAAAGGAAGCAGGCCGATACAGTTTAGTACATTGGATTTTAACGGCATTCTCACTGTGATCGATCCTGATATTTTTATAGAAACCCTCTACAAAGGTATCGGTCCGGCCAAGGGTTTTGGTTGCGGGATGATGATGGTAAAGAGGACCTGAATATGTAAAATGGAGCTTTGACGATGTTAGATTTTCTGCAAAACGTGGAAAATGATATCCTTGATACCCTGTTGATTCAGCTTAGCAACATTTGCACACACAGATCTATGGCGATTGAGGGCAATCTTAAAATTGTTGATACAGACCGGTTTCAAAAGGCGTTGTTCAAAGGCATGGGGCCGGCCAAAGCCTTCGGCTGCGGACTGATGTTAGTAAGGCGAAGATGAAGGAAAATGACAGGCAAGGGATAATTCCTAAAGATATTTCCGGTATTTACCAACAGATCCTGGAAGTCCTCATTCAGGCTCGCAGCCGTGCTTTCCAGGCCGTCAATACAGAAATGGTCTTGCTATTGGCAGATTGGTCGCCTGATCGTCGAGGAAGAGCAGAGGGGGAAGGCACGGGCGAGATACGGGAAATACCTGATAAAAGAATTGTCAGAGCGCCTAACCAAGGAATTTGGAAAGGGTTTCTCTTTATCAAATATTAAGTATTTCAGGCAGTTCTACTTGTCTTTCTCAATTGGCCACGCAGTGCGTGGCCAATTTTCAGATAGCGAGCAAATTGATAACGCATCAAATCACAAAGCCTTATCGCACGAAAAAGGTCACTCAGTGCGTGACGAACTGCCGGTTATCCGGTCTGAGCTCTCCTGTACCCATTACCGCCTGCTGCTGAAGGTGGGAAGGCCGGATGTGCGTAAGTTTTACATGGAAGAGCTGGCGGCTGAGATCATCAAAGAGCGCAAAACCATCGAGATGGAAAAACGGTTAACCAAAGGAGATCCCCGACCATGAATCAGCCCACCATAGTTCCACTTAAGCCCTTACCGATTAAAAACCGCATATCCATGATTTTTGTCTACTATGGCAGAATCGATGTGAAGGACGGCGCTTTTGTTGTGATAAATGAAGTGGATGGGGAAAACCGGGAGCGCAAGCACATACCGGTGGGATCGGTGGCCTGCATCATGCTGGAACCAGGTACGCGCATCAGCCATGCAGCAGTTAAACTGGCTGCGGTTACCGGGACATTGCTGATCTGGGTTGGGGAAGCCGGTGTGCGACTGTATTCTTCCGGCCAACCTGGAGGAGCACGTTCCGACAAGCTGCTTTATCAGGCGAAACTTGCGCTGGACGAGGGATTGCGGCTCAAGGTGGTTCGCAAAATGTTTGAAATGCGGTTCGGAGAAAAGCCGCCGGATCGCCGCAGTGTGGACCAGCTTCGCGGTATCGAAGGTGCCCGGGTGCGGAAGCTCTACGAACTGCTGGCCCGGCAATACGGCGTAAAATGGAAGGGGCGGCGCTATGACCCGAAAAACTGGGACTCGGGTGATCTGGCTAACAGATGCCTCAGCGCAGCCACCTCCTGCCTCTACGGTATCACGGAAGCCGCCATCCTAGCAGCCGGGTACGCTCCGGCGGTCGGGTTTATCCACAGCGGAAAACCGCTTTCTTTCGTATATGATATTGCGGATATCTTTAAATTTAATACCGTTGTTCCGGTGGCCTTTAAAATCGCCGCTAAACATCCATCACAGCCGGACAGAAAAGTGCGTATCGCCTGTAGGGATGTTTTTAGGGAAACCCGACTTCTGAAAAAGATCATCCCTTCGATAGAAGAAGTCCTTGCGGCCGGAGGCATTGATCCGCCGCCGCCCCCAAAGGATGCACAACCTCCGGCCATTCCCGAGCCGAAGCAAATCGGAGACGAGGGGCACAGGAGCAAATAAAATGAGTATGCTGGTAGTAGTTACCGAAAATGTTCCGCCGAGGCTTAGAGGAAGGTTGGCCATATGGCTTTTGGAGATTCGTGCGGGTGTTTATGTCGGAAATGTATCAAAACGTATCCGGGAAATGATTTGGGAGCAGATAGCGGCATTGGCTGAAACAGGGAATGTCGCCATGGCGTGGGCGACCAATAACGAATCGGGATTCGACTTTCAAACTTACGGTGAAAACAGGCGGATTCCTATCGATTATGACGGACTGCGCCTGGTGTCTTTTATGCCACCTGCTATAGAAGAGGTTGTTTAAGACAATGCTCTTTGACAATTTGAATTTTCCATAAGGTAACATTGAAAAATTTCGGTAAAAATCTGGTCACAAAAAAGTCTTCTTGATTTCAGCATGTTCCAGGAAGAGTGTTCCCCACAGGCGTGGGGATGAACCG
>CAZBOB010000077.1:0-17174 GCA_964492995.1 uncultured Desulfobacteraceae bacterium
CTCGCTCGGGCCTTGCCGGAAACCAAAATCTACCATTTCTGGATGGACACGAGTTCGACTTTTTAATAAGTTACATTTAAAAACCCGTTTTTAGTTTCTCCTCCTGATTCAATTATATTCCGTCAATTTTCTGACACAGCGTTAAGTTTTTGATAAAAGAATTATGTCAAAACTTTTTTTGAAACCACAGTTAAGCAGCATAACTATTTATCGTTATTGATATAAACTTATTTTCATGTTTTTTGGCACAAAAAGTGCTGTAATTTTAATGAGGGGTCGGGGAGTTTTTTCGATTCAATAGCTCCGTGTATAATCAGCGACTCCATCATACAAACTCATAAATAAGAATTCGTAAAGATAGAACAGAAAATATAACTCTAAATAAATGAAGGGTCGGGGGACTTTTTTAATTCAACCGCTCCATGAATAATCCGCAATTGCATCTTACAAACTCATGCATAAGGGCTCGTAACCAAAGAACAGTGTATCAAAATAAAAATCAATGGATTAGGTGGATAACATTATTTTATTTTTTTATTATGAATTCGTAAAAGCGCTGTTCTTTCGCAACGATCCCTAGTTGAGGGTTTGACAGGTAAATTGCGGTCAGATATCAATTCAATCAATTCCCAAACCAATTACTATAAGGAGGTTAAATTTGGTGAAACCATATTCCATAAGTCCTGATGGCGAAAAGTTCCAGTTACCCGAGCCGAATGAGTATGCAAGGGAATTCGAACGGCTAAAGAATATAGTACATGACCAGCGAGACAAGGGTCGTGAGATTGTGGTGGTCATGGGCGTAGGATTTGTCGGTGCTGTAATGGCTGGAGTGGTGGCTGATTCGGAAGATGAAAATGGCAATCCCGTCAAGTTTGTCATTGGGATGCAGCGTCCGAGCACTCGCAGCTACTGGAAGATTCCCTTGCTGAACCGGGGATTACCTCCTGTACAGGCAGAGGACCCGGAGGTGTTGCCGATGATCCACCGCTGCGTAAATGAGAAAAAGACCCTTACGGCCACGTTTACTTACGACGCCCTGAAGCTTGCAGATGTGGTGGTTGTAGACGTTCAGTGTGATTACCTGAAGGAGTCTTTGGGTGATGTGAAGAATGGACAGGCGGATATGGCCGCATTGGAGATATCCTTGGAGATCATCGCCGAACATATCCATCCTGATGCGCTTGTGCTCATCGAAACGACCGTGGCCCCGGGCACCACCGAACAGGTGGCCTATCCCATTATGAGGAAAGTGTTTCGCAAACGTGGTATTGAGAGTGATCCCTTGTTGGCCCATAGTTTTGAGAGGGTGATGCCCGGCAAGCATTATGTTGCCAGCATCCGCGATTTTTGGAGGGTTTGCAGCGGAACCAACCAGGAGGCCACCCGCCGGGTGGTAAAGTTTCTCGAAGAAGTGATCAATACGGATGAGTATCCTCTCACTGTATTAAATCGGCCCATTGAGTCGGAAACGGCAAAAATCGTGGAAAATAGTTTCCGTGCAACGATTCTGGCGTTCCTCGACGAATGGAGCCTGTTTGCCGAACGAAATGGCGTAGACCTTATCAAAGTTCTCGAAGCGATCAAGGTTCGACCCACACACAGCAATATTATTTTTCCAGGACCCGGCATTGGCGGCTACTGCCTGCCCAAAGACGGCGGGCTGGGAATGTGGGCATACCGACACATTCACGGGTTTGAAGACGATATTTTCAAGGTTACCCCCCTCGCCATCAATATCAACGACACCCGGTCATTGCACGTTGCCCAACTTACCCGTGATGCACTCCGCAATATGAGCCGTCCGCTGGCGGCCGCCGAAATCCTGCTCCTTGGAGCCTCTTATCGTGAGGATGTTGGAGACACTCGATACAGCGGATCTGAGTTGATCGTTCGTAGACTGACTGAAATGGGAGCTGAACTTAGGGTGCACGACCCCTATGTACAGCACTGGTGGGAATTTGAAAAGCAAGACGAGTACCCTTCCCCGACGCATAGCCTGAAAAGGTTCTTTCGCAACCAGGACAAACTTGCCGACCTGCACGTTGAGCAAGACTTGTCACAAGCATTATACGGTTCCGATGCGGTTATTTTTGCAGTCAGACACAAGCATTATTTAGATCTGGACCCCGATAAAGTAGTGGAGACCGCAGGCTCTCCGCTGGCAGTAATCGACTGCTTCGGTATATTGGATGATACTAAAATCAAGCGCTATTTCGAACTTGGCTGTGAGGTCAAGGGGTTGGGCCGAGGCCACGTCAAAAGGATTAAGGATCAGGTGCGAGCCGAAAGAGAGGAAATGCTGCTGGCATTAAGCGCTGAGCACCAAGCGGATCGCACATAGGGTGGACTCCAAAATACTCGCAAAATTTAAAAGTAATCGAAACTAGCCGATATCTTTTAAAATAGGCCCACAAATGGATTAAAGCGCTTTTCACTACCGATGCTTGTTTCCGGGCCATGTCCTGAAAAGACCCTTACATCATCGTCCATTTTGAAAAGTTTTGTCCTAATGCTTGATATAAGGGTGTTAAAATCTCCACCGGGAAAATCGGTGCGCCCGATGGAACCGGCAAAAAGCGTATCTCCCACAAAAATGATTTTGTCTGTATACAGTGAAATACCTCCCGGCGTATGCCCCGGCGTATGAATAACCTTTAGCGTAATTTTTCCAAAAGAGACGGTATCTCCTTCTTCAATGGTTTGATCACAGGGCGGCGAATTTTCAACTGAAATTCCAAAAAAAGCGGCATTAGTTGAAAGCGAACCCAGCATGGGAGCATCAAGGGGATGAATCAGGATGTCTGCGCCGGTTGCATCTTTTATTTTTCCATTTGCACTGACATGGTCAAAATGGCCATGTGTATTGATGATATATTTTACTTTTAACTCGGAATCTGAAAGAGAAAATAGAATCCTGTCGGCATCTCCCCCGGGATCGATGACAACACCTTCTTTTGTTTCTGCACATCCGAAAATAAAACAGTTTGCCATAAGCGGCCCAACAACAAGTTCTTTAATAATCAACACAGCCTCCTTAGTGATTTGATTCGTAAACTCAATGAGTTGTTTTTTATCATTATAATTATAACGGAACGACCAAGCTAACTCTCGCGGGTGTAATCAAAATCGGGCACGTTGGGCCCGTATTTTTTATCGGTTTGGTTTTTTTGAATATTATTCTTTACAATAATCTCTTCTTTTTCAAGTGCTATGCGAATGCTGTCGAGAATTCCATTGATAAAAGCGCCTGATTCCTTGGTGCCGAATTTCTTTCCCACGTCAATCGCCTCGTTGATGGATACTTTATATGGAATATCATTGCAGTAAAGCAGCTCATATACGGCAACTCTCATGGTGTTTCTGTCAACGCAGGACATGCGGCTGAGCTTCCAGTTGTCGGAAAAACGTTCAAGGATCGAATCGATTTCACTTTTGCCCTGCATAACACCTTTTACAAGCTTAAGAAAAAAGGGAAGCATTTTCTTTGAAGGATTAAAATTGTTGCAGAAGCTTTCCAAAATCTCATTTGAGTCATTCTGACTCATATCCATATAAAAGAGCGCCTGCATGGCGAGCTCTCGGGACTTGCGACGGTTTCCCATGGTTATGCCCCGTCGACAACCTCAATCAAATTTGCCATCTCAACTGCAGCTATTGCAGCATTCCATCCTTTATTGCCGGCTTTTGTTCCGGCACGTTCGATGGCCTGTTCGATAGTGTCGGTTGTCACAATGCCGAAGATAACCGGAATTCCAGAATCAAGACTGACCATGGCGATCCCTTTGGACACTTCAGCACTAACATAATCAAAATGTGGCGTTGCACCCCGAATCACGGCACCCAGACAAACAACGGCGCTATATCGACCTGTTGCCGCCATTTTTTTGGCAATCAACGGTATTTCAAATGCACCGGGAACCTTAACAATTTCTATATCTTCGTCTCGGGCACCGGATCGTAACAGTCCGTCTACGGCACCCTTTTTAAGCCTGTCGGTGATAAAATCATTAAAACGGCTTACCACAAGTGCAAATTTTTTGCCCTCTGCCAGCAGGTTAGCTTCTAGAATTTTTGGCATTTATATTCCTCCCGGTTTAATAAATAGTGTCCATCCATAAATGGTAGATTTTGGCCCCCGGCGGTGTTCTCGCTCGTTTTCAATCCTCGAAATAGCGCGCTATGCCTGCGGTTGAAAACTCGCTCGGGCCTTGCCGGAAACCAAAATCTACCATTTATGGATGGACACGAGTTAGGGTATTGTATCAATATTTAACAGATGTCCCATCTTAAGCTTCTTGCACTCCAGATAACACCGGTTATATTCATTGGGCTCTATTTCAATCTTTATCTGCTCAACTATACTGAGTCCATATCCGTCAAGCCCAACAACTTTCTTGGGATTGTTTGTAAGGAGTCTCATCTTTTTAACTCCTAAATCAACAAGAATCTGTGCACCGATGCCGTAATTTCTCAAATCAGGCTTGAATCCCAGTTCTACGTTTGCCTCAACCGTGTCAAGGCCGTTATCCTGGAGTCCATATGCTTTTAATTTATTCACAAGGCCAATCCCTCTCCCCTCCTGGCGGATATAAAGCAATACTCCGGATCCCTCCTTATCAATTATTTCCATGGCCTTATGGAGTTGTTCTCCACAGTCGCAGCGGAGTGAACCGAAAATATCTCCTGTCAGACATTCCGAATGAACCCGAACAATTACAGGCTTATTGGAATCGATTTCACCCTTCACCATGGCGATATGAAGTAACTCATCCACATCATTTTCATAAACAATGGCTTTGAATTCTCCGGCAATTGAAGTGGGGACAACCGTTTCCGCTGCTCTTCTCACAAATGATTCGGTGCGCATCCGGTATTCAATGAGATCGGCGATGGCACATATTTTTATATCATGTTTTTTACTGAAATTTTCCAAAGCCGGCATTCTGGCCATGGTGCCGTCTTCGTCCATGATTTCACAAATTACGCCGGCAGGCTTTAAACCGGCAAGACGCGCCAGATCTATAGATCCTTCAGTCTGGCCGGCACGCACCATCACTCCCCCTTGTTTGCCCCTCAAGGGGAATACATGTCCGGGCCGGACAAGATCACTCGGTTTGGCATTATCTGCCACAGCCGTAAGGATTGTGGTGGCACGGTCTGCGGCAGAAATACCGGTGGTTACGCCGCATCGAGCCTCGATGGATACGGTAAAACCGGTCTGAAACCGCGATGTATTGTTGTCGACCATGAGCGGGAGGTCAAGGGAGTCGATCTTTTCTCCGGTCATGGAGAGGCATATGAGTCCTCGACCGTATTTTGCCATGAAATTAATGGATTCGGGTGTAACCGCTTGGGCAGCCATTGTAAGGTCGCCCTCATTTTCTCGATCTTTATCATCAACGAGAATGACCATACGTCCGGCCCTTATTTCTTTAATGGCATCTTCAGTGGTTATCAGTGGCATTATTAATTACTTTCTCCTTAATATAAGTTAGTTCGCTTCGCTCATCCCGCTATATAGCGGGAGAATGTTGGGATATTGGAACATAAGTCTAAAAAATACATTTATTTTCAATAAATTGTAGAATTTCCGAGACGTAAAATTAGGTAATGGATTTAGATAAAACCGGTTTTGGCCAGAAATTGCATATCGACAGACCCCCCGGTTTGATCTTTTTTATCATGGTCTTCTATTTTTGTGACAAAGCGTTCAACATATTTTCCGATCATATCCGTTTCAATATTGACGGGATCCCCCACCTTGCTGAGTATTATGGTTGTCAATTTTGCAGTATGCGGGATTATACTGACATCAAAACTGCTGCGATCACAGTTATTGATTGTAAGGCTGATGCCGTCCACTGCAATCGAACCTTTTTTTATCATGTACCGTGAAAAGGATTCAGGCACACCGATAGTAACAATTACGGCATTGCCTTTGTTTTGTTTTTGCTTTATGGTTCCCATGCCATCGATATGTCCTGAAACAAGATGACCGTCTATGCGTCCGGAAAGCTGAAGAGCACGCTCAAGGTTCACACGATCTCCGATCTTTGCCCTGCCAAAAGTTGTTTTTTCAAGCGTTTCAGGCGACACATCAACTTGAAAACGTTGGCCATGGATCTTAACCACAGTCAAACAGACGCCGCTAATTGAAATACTGTCTCCGATCTTGGTTTGCTCAAGAACAAAATCCGCGTTAAAAGCAAAACGTTTTCCCAGGCCTTCAGACCGTATCTCAATAATGGTTCCCAGACCTTCTATGATTCCTGTAAACATAAATAATAAAATGGGCGATATTGTTAAATCTAACTTCTGCAACCGATTAATAATGCAGCAAATCCGGCCGAAACAGGGTTCCTGAAGGGTTAACTTTTTTTGAAATCTAATCCGGATTTCATCCTTTTATTTTGCCTGTTATCGGCATACTAATATTGATAATAAGGTCTCAATACCGCATTGTAAATAACCCAAATTATCTTTTTCAAAAAAAGTTAATGTCGGTTTTAGTTAGTGTCCATTCAGAAATGGTAGATTTTGGTTTCCGGCAAGGCCCGAGCGAGTTTTCAACCGCAGGCATAGCGCGCTATTTCGAGGATTGAAAACGAGCGAGAACGCCGCCGGGGGCCGAAAGATGCCATTTCTGGATGGACACTAGTTTAGATTACTTATCAATATACCCTTGGATCATGACATCCTTGCCGAACTGTCTGACATTAATATCTTTCACCGGTATGCAACTTTTCATCAAATCCGCACCCTGTCCTTTACAGATCGGCACACCATCATCTCCGCCAAGGATTTTGGGGGCGAAAAAAAAGAAAATTTTTTCAACAATTCCGGCTGACAGGGCTGATGCAATAACCCGGCTGCCTCCTTCTATGAGGAGACTGGTTATACCCAATGCCCCTAAGCGGTCCATGAGTATATCTAGATCGATCAGACCGTCCTTGACGGGTGACTCAATAATCTTTGCACCCCGTTGTTCTATTCTGGCTTTTTTGTCCTCTGAAACCGAATCTCCGGTTATAATGATTGTATCAGAATCAGAATCAAGCCGCAACAGCTTAGCTTTTTCAACAATTTTAAGATGGGTATCAAGAACAATCCTTACCGGATCAAGGCCCTTTCGGCCTCCAAGACGGTTTGCCAAACGGGTTGTTAGACTGGGGTCATCTTTTTCTACAGTATTAATGCCCACCATAATAGCGTCCACAGCATGCCGAAGCCGGTGGACAAATTTTCTTGATTCTTCACCGGTAACCCACCTGGAATCCCCTGTTCTTGTTGCAATCCTCCCGTCCAAAGTGGCCGCACATTTGATGATTGTGAATGGACGATTTGTCTTAACGTATTTTATATAAATTTCATTAAGTCTTTTGGCCCGTTCTTCACAAACACCCGTTTTGATATCAATTCCCCGGTGTTTTAAATAATCTATACCCCCTCCCCTAACACTTGGATTGGGGTCATGCATTGCAACAACGACCCGTCTGATGCCGGCTGCAAGTATCTTTTCGGTACAGGGAGGTGTTCGTCCCGTATGATTGCAAGGCTCAAGGGTGACATAAAGGGTTGCTCCTTGTGCCAACGCTCCGGCATCATTTATAGCATTGACTTCGGCATGCGCTTTCCCCGCAGCATGATGGTATCCTTTTCCGACGACCTTCCCGTCTTTAACAATTATGGCGCCAACCATCGGGTTGGGAGAAGTAAAACCCTCTCCCTTTTTTGCAAGGCCAAGTGCCAGTTTCATGAAATATTCGTCGTTCATTATCTCCCGGCTATTCGGCTTTATGTTTGCTCAAAAGGCTTTTTAGCTCAGAAACAAAATCGTTTACATCTTTGAATTCTCTATACACGGATGCAAATCTTACGTATGCAACATCGTCTATTTCATGAAGTTTGGCCATGACTTTTTCGCCAATTTTGTGGGAAGGTATCTCTTTTTCCCCGGTTTCTCTGAGATCGCGTTCCATCTCATCAAGAAATTCTTCAATAATATTAACGCTTATGTTTCGCTTCTGACAGGCTTTTTGGATGCCTGAACGTAATTTTTCTCTGGAAAAAACTTCACGACGCCCATCTTTTTTGATAATCATGACAGGGATTTCTTCTATATGCTCATAGGTTGTAAATCGTCTACTGCATAACAGGCATTCCCTGCGCCTGCGAATTACATTCCCATCCTTGCTTAATCTAGAGTCGATAACTTTGTTGTTAATTTCTCCACAAAATGGACATTTCATGAATTCCTCCCTGCTAAGGGCCTCGGAAAAAATAAATTACTCCATCTTACTTGTCTTTTGGCTCGAATTCTTCGTTGCATCCACCCGTGAATACGTGACGTATGTACCTGTTGTGCGCCTCAAATTCGAACCAAAATCTGGCGTAATCTTGGGGGTTTATTTTTTTCTGAGGCTCTAACTGTAATTAAAATGAATTAATTCAATACCTGCTTCAGTAAACATTTCTTCAGACATGGCGTCCGCATATCCGGAATGGTAGTAAATCTTCTTTATTCCGGCGTTAATGATCATTTTAGCACATATGGAACACGGCATGTTTGTACAGAAAAGGGTTGCATCCTTTATGGAAACACCATGATAGGCGGCCTGAATAATAGCATTCTGCTCAGCATGTATACCCCGGCACAGTTCATGTTTTTCCCCTGAGGGCACGTTTAATTTTTCACGCAAGCACCCGATTTCACTACAGTGTATAATACCGGTCGGGGCGCCGTTATAGCCGGTAGACAGAATTCTTTTATTCTTTACAATCAAAGCGCCTACAGCCCGCCTGATACAGGTAGAACGTTTGGCCACAAGAAACGTAATATCCATAAAATAGGTTTCCCATGAAGGGCGATTTTTTTTCTGAGACACTTTTTATCCCGCTGCGCCAGACCCGTTACCATATAGAGGAAGAGGAAAAGCTTCACAAAGTTCGCGAACTTTTGTCTTTGCATCCTTAATAAGAGCTTTATTGTTGTAATTTTGGAGCACATCAACAATAAGCTCAGCGATTATTTGCATCTCCGGTGTTTTCATACCTCTTGTGGTAATGGCAGGTGTTCCAATACGAATACCGCTGGTTACGGATGGGCTGAGCTTTTCAAATGGTATGGAGTTCTTATTGACGGTAATTCCGGCACGGCCCAGTATGTCTTCGGCATCTTTCCCGGTTATGTTAAGATTCCTTAAATTGATAATCATCATATGGTTATCGGTACCGCCTGAAACCAATTGTATACCATGGTCCATCAGACGGTCAGCAAGAACCTTTGCGTTTTTAACGATATCTTTTTGATAAGCCACAAACGAATCACTCAAAGCTTCATGGAAAGCAAGCGCTTTTGCAGCAATGACATGCATCAGCGGTCCCCCCTGAATTCCGGGGAATATTTGTTTATTCAATTTATCGCTATAGTCGGTTCTCGCCAGAATTAAACCCCCGCGCGGGCCTCTTAATGTTTTGTGAGTTGTTGAAGTTGTAACATCCGCAAAAGGTATGGGAGAAGGATGAAGCCCGGCTGCCACCAGCCCGGCTATGTGGGCCATATCCACCATCAAATAAGCGTCTACAGATTCGGCAATTTGGGCAAATGCTTCAAAATCTATGATACGCGGGTAGGCGCTCGCACCGGCAACAATCAGCTTTGGCCGATGCTTTTCCACTAATAGCGCCAATTCTTTATAATCAATGGTTTCGGTATCCCGGTTTACGCCGTAGTGGAGAAAATTATAAAGCTTTCCTGAAAAACTGGCCGGACTTCCGTGCGTAAGGTGCCCGCCGTGGGACAAATTCATTCCAAGAACCGTGTCTCCCGGCTCTAACAGAGCAAAATATACCGCCATATTTGCCTGTGATCCTGAGTGGGGCTGGACATTGGCATAGGGGGCATTGAATAATTTTTTGACCCGATTTATGGCCAGATTTTCAGCAATATCAACATATTCACACCCACCATAATAACGGTTATCCGGATAACCTTCAGCATATTTATTGGTAAAAACACTTCCCTGCACGGCCATGACCGCCGGGCTGGCAATATTTTCCGATGCAATAAGCTCTAAAGTGTTTTTCTGCCTGTCCATCTCCATGATGATTGCATCGGCAATCTCATGATCCACCTTCTCAATAAGTTTCAAGTCCAAACATCATTCCTTTTTTAAAGATTGTGCTTTCGGATTTGGTTAAATTGACAACTCACATATTGGCTCAGGATATAAACACCACCTTTTTTAAATAAAAAGAGATGCCGGATGTCCAATTGTTTACATAATAGAATCTAATCCGTCATCGCGGTGTCTATCCTATCAAACTTATCCAATCGACGCTGGTGCCGTCCGCCTTCAAAGGGTGTTTCAAGCCAGACTTTCACTATTTCCACGGCAAGTACATCTCCCACAACACGAGCGCCTAAAACCAGTATATTCGAATTGATATGGCGTTTGCTCATAATAGAGGAAAAAAGATCTGTACACAGAGCCGCTCTGACATGAGGAAATTTGTTGGCAACTATTGACATGCCGATTCCGGTACCGCACATGAGTATCCCGCGTTCAAACTTACCCACTGAAACCATAGACGCAACTTTGATTCCAAAATCAGGATAGTCGACCGAATCTTCACTATGGCAACCCACATCCTCGACATCAATACCTCTTTCAATGAGGAATACTTTAACCTTTTCCTTCAAATCATAAGCTGCATGGTCGCTGCCGATGATAATAGGGGTTCTCTTTTCTGGCATTGCTTTATCCTGGCATTGGAATTATTCGGTTTCAATAACAGCGCGGCCTTTGTAAGTGCCGCAACTGGGGCAAGCATGGTGTGGAAGCCGTGCATCACCGCACTGGGGACAGCTCGTCAGGTTAGGGGCCGTAACTTTCTGATGAGTCCTTCTTTTATTCCGTTTTGATTTTGATTTTTTTCGTTTTGGTACAGCCATAAGCACTCCTATAAACGATTGTTTTTAAAAATTATTTACAAATCATTCTCCGTTTTCAAAGTCGAAATTTAACTAATTGAAATAATAAGGATTGTCAAGATATTTTATATTTTATCATCAGTGGGAGCCATAATTTATTGAAAAGTTAAACGGTTAATTATCCATAAGCCTGGAAGCGAGACCGGAAAGGCGCTCTGTGGGCTTGTTGTTTTTGAGGGCAATGTTCAGGGCTTTTTTTGTACCCACAAGAATTACCAGATTTTCTCCCCTTGTAATTGCAGTGTATAACAGATTCCTCTGCAGGAGAACAAAATGCTGGGTCATTATTGGCAATATTACAGCGGGGTATTCCGATCCTTGTGACTTGTGCACCGATATGGCATAAGCCAGGGATATTTCATTCATTTCAGTAAAATCGTAAGTTACAATCCTGCCATAGTAGTCCACTGAGAGTTGCTTTTCTTTTCTGTTAATGGAGCTTATGATTCCGATATCTCCGTTGAAAACCTCTTTCTGATAATTATTTTTCAGGTGCATGATTTTATCGCCGGTTTTGAAAGTACTGCCCATGGCTTCAATCATAACCGGGTTTGGGTTTAAGACCTTTTGAAGCACCTGATTGAGGTTGGTCGTGCCGATCACGCCTTTGTGCATTGGGGTTAGAACCTGAACTTCATACATAGGATCAAAATCGAAACGCTCTGGGATGGTTCTGGTACATAATTCAACAATCGTTGAAACCACCTTCTTTTGATTATTTTGTTCCAGGAAGTAAAACTCGGAAAGACCGTCCGAATCATCCAGAGGTTTCAGAACCGGAGATTCCCCACGCCGTACCCTGTGAGCATTCACAACGATAGGACTTTCATGGGCCTGTCTGAAAATTTTTTTAAGATAAAATACCGGTAGTAGTTTCGATTTGATCATATCGGAAAGCACGTTGCCGGGGCCAACGGATGGAAGCTGAAAAATGTCACCAACAAGTATCAGCACAGAGGTCATTGGAAGCGCCTTTATCAGATGATACATTAAAAAGGTGTCGACCATGGAAGCTTCATCAATGATCATTGCATCTGCATCGAGAGGATTATCCGTGTTTTTTTCGAAAAGACCCTCTTTGAAATTAAATCCAAGCACTTTGTGAATGGTTTTTGCCTTGCTTCGGGTAACCTCGGATAGCCGCCGGGCTGCCCGTCCGGTAGGCGCCGCAAGAAGAACATGTTTTCCTAACACTGAAAAGACGGCATTAATAGATCTTATTAGGGTTGTTTTGCCTGTTCCCGGTCCTCCGGTTATGATAACCGCTCGATGGGAAAGTATCTCTTCAAGGGCATTAAGTTGTTCGGATGAGAGCGTTATGGCAAGTTTTTTTTGAACTTCTCTTGAAATCCGTTCCGCGTTTATACCGGATGCTGTCACGGGAATAGATAACAGGGCTTTAAGTCTGTTTGCTATACCGGTTTCCGCCTGATGAATTTCTTTCAAATAAACAATTTTTTTGTCTGGGTCGCCCGGTGCACTTTCAATAACAAGTTCTCCGGCACTAAAAAGCCTATCGATTTCATTCAGGGTTACACCAGGCGTTATCCGGAAAAGATTTTTGCAGTGATCAACAATTTGATCTTGGTAAGCAAAAACATCTCCTTGATTTATAACTTGTTGCATTACATGAAGAATACATGCCCTCACCCGCCGGGGGTGGTCTTTTTCAATACCCAACTTCTGAGCGACAGTATCGGCAAAATAGAAACCTATGCCGGGGATATCGGTTGTCATACGAAAAGGGTCTTTGCTTATGATGTTGACAGCGTCCGGGCCATATTCTTTGAGTATTTTTGCACAATAAGAGGTTTGGACACCCATATTTTGCAAAAACTGCATTAAACTTCTCGCAACATGATGGTCTTTCCAGGCATTACGTATTAACGCTGCTTTCGCCTTTCCGATAGCTTTAACTTCCAGCAGTTTCTCAGGTTCTTTTTCTATTATTTCAAAAGTTTTTGCTCCGAAACAGCTGACGATCCGGTTGGCCATTGAAGGCCCGATTCCTTTGATAATGCCGGATTCCAAATATTTTCTAATACCGTCGATTGTTGCCGGCAAAACAACTTCATACGACGCAATTTTAAACTGCTGGCCATATCTGGGATGGGTTTCCCAGATTCCTTTAATTTTAAGGGTTTGGCCCGGATTGACCGCCGCCATTGTGCCGACGATTGTTACGATATTATGGGTCTTGCTGGTTTTTAGCTTTGCAATGGTATAATGGTTTTCAGCGTTGAAATAGGTGATTCTTTCCAGACATCCTTCGAGGGTATTCATAAGAATTAATGACTACTTATTATGGGTAATGATCCAGCCAACAGCTTCTAAAAGATCCCTGGCGATAAGGTCGGGAGTGATTGCTTTTTCTTTCAGAATCTTTTCAGCTTCGCTTCCGTTGCATGTTTTTACCAGAACAGCGTGTCCGCATCCGGCATTCCGGGCACATTCAATATCCTTAGCACTATCGCCAACCATGACAGAGGTTGCGATATCGATCCGGTATTTTTGCTTGGCCTTAAAAATCAGTCCCGGACTTGGTTTTCGGCAGTTACATCTGTCTTCCGGTACATGCGGGCAAAAAAATATATCTTTTATTTGGCCGCCTTTGGATGTGACGGCTTCTTTCATCATGGTATGTATGTAATCCAGCACTTTTCCGGATACCATCTTGCGATTGATAACCGATTGGTTTGTAATAACAATAGTGGCGAATCCATTTAAAGTCAGTAACTTTATCGCCTCTAAACTTCCAGGTAGAAACTCAAATTCGGACCAGCTTTTGATGTAATCCGGGGAATCCCGGTTAATAACGCCGTCCCGGTCCAGAAAAACAACTTTTCGGAGTATTTCTTTTTCAATTGTCTTCTGCAATTGCAAAGGCGTCCTTAAACCCGTTTTGAATCATAAATTCTTCATGTTTAATTGCCTGTTCCAGGGAGGAACATCTGCCCACCCTCACTCGGTATAAAGCACTATGACCGTCATAAAATATTGTTATATATACATTTTTATATGATTGGGCAAGTTTTTGTTTTAGTCTTTGAGCGTTTTTCAATTCACTGAATGCACCGATTTGAACGGTAAATTTTCCTTGATAATAATTTCCTGGAATATAGGATCGACCGGTGCTGCCGGGTAATTTTGCCTGAGCAATAGTACCGAGTGCGACGATTTCAACCTTAGCCGTACCCGGACCGACAATTCCAAGTTTTTTTGCGGCCGTGTAAGAAAGGTCAAGGATCCTGCCTCGGGCAAAAGGACCCCGGTCGTTGATTTTGACATCAATCTTCCTGTTGTTTTTTAGATTGCGTACGGTGATATAAGTTCCAAAGGGGAGGGTTTTGTGAGCAGCTGTCATGGCATACATGTTGTAAATTTCACCGTTGGCTGTCTTCCTGCCGTGAAATTTTCTGCCGTACCAGGAAGCCATTCCGCGTTGGCTGAAACCTCGTGCGTGCGGCAGTGGTTTGTACCAAATTTTCCCAATTTTGTAAGGCTTGGGATGCCCTGGGGGTGTTGGGGGAGGCGTTACGGTTGTACACCCATAAAAAAGAAATACCGGCAGACCGCAAAAAACAAGAAATTTGCAAATTAAAGGGAAATGTATTTTTAATAATTGAATGGCCATCATTATTTTTGGGATGCAATTTTCAAAACATCCTGCATTTTTTCTACAAATCGGGAGCAGATTTTATTCAGACCTAAATTGTGCGATTTTTTACTCGATCTGCACCTTGTATGTTTTATTACGCGTGAGCTTGGCAATTCGAACCTGGAGAAATCCGTTTGAATATGACGCAGAAACTATTTCAGGATCAATGGGCGCAGGAAGATGCAGGATACGCTCAAAATTACCGTACTGGATTTCCGCCAGTCTGTAGCTAGCGTTTTCTATGCGGGTGAATTCAGAACGCTTACCAAAAATTTTGATAGCTTTAGTGCTGATTTCAAGTTCCAGATCCTCTTTATTAACACCGGCGATTTCACCCAGGATAATTATTTCGTCCGGGGTTTCATAAATATCCATTTGAGGCGTCCAGCTTCGTTCTGCACTCGTAAACAAGGGGGTTATCGACCTGAATATATCCTCAACTGTTTTTTCAAACCCGGAACCGAGATGGTCAAAATCATCGATGAATCGTATTTTGATGTAGTCCATTTAAAACACCTTCGGATTAAAGCTGATAACTTTTTATCGTTTTTCGAAGTTAAAATCATACAATTAGACTTATAAGATTCCGGCCATAGGGGAATTCAGTTAAACTAACATCTTAACATGAGTTTGTAAAGGGAACTCAAATGCGTTTACCCTAAGGGCTTTGCTCCAATTGGCCTACGGCCCGTAAGGCCTAAGCCCAGGAGGGAATAATGGAATAATGGCGCAATGCGTTGCAAGCAATTAAAACAATTTGTTTTTTGTCTATAAATGCCTTACTAAACACACATGAATAAAGATTTCAGAAATTCATTTAAATTTATTATCGGTTCCCAGTATTTTTTATACTTTAGTGTGATGGGCATTTTTTTGCCCTATTTTAATTTATACTGCTATCATCTCGAGTTCAGTGGTTTTCAGATAGGCGCTCTGTCGGCGATACGGTCGGTGGCATTGATTTTATTTTCACTGGTCTGGGGAGCTTTGGCAGACCGCTTTAAAATCAGAAGACCGATATATATTTCATGTAATTTTATTAGTACCGCAATATGGGTTTTTTATTTCTATACCACAGATTTTTGGGCGATGCTTGTTATCACCGTTTTCTACGGCATATTTTACTCTCCGATCATTTCCTTTCTGGAAGCCTTTACCATGGATGTATTGGGTACACAGAAGAAAAGCTATGGGAGGTTAAGGGGATGGGGTACTATAGCGTTTATCACGACTGTCATCGTGTTGGGCAGGATAATAGACCTTTACTCCATCGAAATAATTCTTGTGCTCATTTTTGCCGTCTCCACTGTACAGGCTGTCATTTCTTCCAAAATTCCTGATATTCAGATTAAAAAACAGACGTCTTTTTCCGTAAATGTCAAAGTGCTTCTAAAACGGCGTGTCGTCGTTTTTCTGTTCTGTGCATTTTTAATGCTGGTGAGCCATGGAACATATTATGGTTTCTATTCCATTCATCTTGAAAACCTCGGATACGGTAATACATTTATCGGCATTTCATGGGCTCTGGCATCGGTTGCCGAAGTTCTGATTATGATAAAATCAGACAGCATATTCAAACACGTTTCCATGGATAATGTTCTGGTCTTTTCATTCATTGTGGCGGCGTTGAGATGGTTTGGACTCTTTTTTGCGGTATCTCCGGCCGCACTCCTGCTTTTACAGATTTTTCACGCGTTTACCTATGGCACGTTTCATGTGGCAAGTATTCTATACATTGATTCATTAACGCCAGATGAGACCAAGACGCTGGGACAGGCAGTAAATAACGCCATAACCTATGGACTTGGCTTAATGGTTGGTTTTTTCATTAACGGTTATTTGTTTGAAATCATGGGTTTGTTTAAGCTGTTTATGATAAGCAGCCTCATTGCCCTTAGCGGGGGGGTGCTCTTAAAATGTTCTCAGATTATGGATCGCAGGGCTGGCTTAAGTTAGGGCCTTTGGAAATCGCAACGTTGTAACTTCTCAATAAGTTCTGGTGTATTAAAAAATCATATGGACTCGTAAAGAAATATCAGAAAGTTAAAACCTTGTCCGCTTCCATGGCTAATTCATAAAGGTCATCCATCCAGGCTATGGGACAGGAGCTTGATCCCTCCAGACCGTGGGATTTCATACATACCCCTCAGACATAAAAATCGCCTTGGAACTGGTTGACCTGTTCCATCACGTTGACCTGTTCGTTACTGCTCTGTTCAAAAAGAACCCCTTTCCCCAACATGAATACACTGACGTCATCTCCATTTTTGACTGCCACATTGGATAATCTCATAGCATTGTATATGGTTTCAGCGTCTTCAGTGGAAATAATAAAAAGTACGTTCATTGCAGCCGTCCTTTATTTAGAGCTATAAAGTTATTAAAATTCGCCAGTTCATTCAAAACAAAAGCACCCTCAGGGCAAACGCATTTGAATCCCAATACAGGGAGAACGCTCCACGACAGCGTGTATCTCTTTCCAGCCGACTGAAACTTGTGCTTAAGCACCCGTAAGCCCGA
>CAZBOB010000078.1:0-17131 GCA_964492995.1 uncultured Desulfobacteraceae bacterium
TTAATTGATGGGGCAAATCGATAGAAAATGGGGGTGTGGTTGATTACAGATTTCTTGCCATACATAAAATATTATGTAATGTCAATAGCTTGTGATACTATTTAGATGTCGATGGGCCTTATTAAAAATCATTGGCTAACCCCGATGATCCCCCGATCCTATATATTGTGGTTTTCCCTTCCTCCTTATTCCGATTTTTCGTTCAACATACCGTGCCTCAACCTTGCATCAGCATGACACCAATTTCATTGAGGATTTCGTTCCGAACATTCAATCGGTATCATTTAAATTTTATTGATGATTTCTAACCGCAATCGTAACCCCGATTATTTCTATTCATATAGAAAAATTCCAAGAGAGCAAGTCAGGTTTTGGAATAATTGTTTAAACCCTGGCCTGCGTAAGTAGCAGAAAAAGCAAAATATAGCGGTATAAAAGTAATATTTTGTTCAGGGAAATCAGCATACGAACGAGTGGAAAACACAAGACCTTTCCGGCAGTTTGGGTAATTATGCAAACAAAGATGCATACTTTTCAGCCTGCCCGAAGATCCGCTTTTTACTTCTATCGGAAATATTTTGCCTCTAATTACCGCAAGATAATCCACCTCGGCCGAACTGCTCTTTGCACGCCTTGACCAGTAGTAAATATCTTTATTTTGCGATACAACCATTTCCTGTCCAACATACTGTTCTGCCATGGTGCCTCTATAAATGTTAAGCAGATTCGGTTTATGGTATTCAACATCCATTGGCATGCCGGTAAGATAACGCATGAGTCCGATATCCACCATTAATGCTTTGAATATTTTTGCAGAAGCAGTAGCACCAAGAGGCAGTCCGGAAGGGTCAACCGATGGAATTCTTGTTATTACCCTTGCAAGACTTAACAGATCAAACGCTTTTTTTATAGTGGGATTCGAGTATCCCTCTCCGAGCCTTGAATATTTTATCTGCTGTCCAACAGTCTGCGCTACAGAGGTTAATACTGTATTAAGGCAATGTTTATCTGCCTGGGGCCGATATTTTGAAAAATCGAGTCGGTACGTATCACAAATTTCTGACTGAACTTCAAAAGACTCTTGCATTGATCCGGTTTCAACATAGGCTTTAACGCTTTCAGGCATGCCTCCGACAAAAAAGTATCGTCGAAGTTCCTCACAAAGCAACTCATGGGTGGATTTCGATACTTTTTTGGGAACACAAAGAATAATATCCTTGGCTTCTTCCTGGCCTTTTGCCATCAGGTATTCAGCAAAACACAGCGGATGGAGTGATAAAAACTTAACTCTCCCCACTGGGAAAGAGATATCTTTCATGGCAAATTCAAGCAGAGAGCCGGCAGCAATGACATGAAGCTCCGGCATATTTTCATAAAAGTAGCGAAGCGCAGATATTGCCCTGGGACATGCCTGTATCTCATCAAAAAAAAGAAGTGTTTTCCCGGGAATAATTTTCTGATTTAATAAAATCTCCAAATCGGAACAGATCTGTCTTGCCTGCAGATTTCCTTCAAAAACTTTATGCCACCCGGGATTTCGCTCAAGATCAACCAGCAGAAAGTTATCAAACTGGGTTTCTCCGAAACGTCTTGCCGAATATGTTTTTCCTACCTGCCTTGCACCTCTCAAAATCAGCGGTTTGCGGCGACGGCTGTTTTTCCATTGTTCCAGATCATGGTCTATAAATCGTTTCATTATAGTTTTCCATAATATTTAAGGTTGCAGTTTAATTTTACAAGGTTATATTAAAATATTTATTTTAAAAAAGAAAGGGTTTTTTTGTTTTCCTGAAAATATTGTGTTGATAGAAGGGGACGAAAGGTATCGAGGGTTCAAGTAAATTCCAAATTCCAATGGCCAAAACTGGTTATCCCGCATAGAGGGTTCGCTCATTGGCATATGGCACTTATACTTAAGCAACGATTTTCTTTTAAGCACGAAAAACAGATAAAGATATCTGGAGACTTCTATTTATGTTTTAGGTTTTTTTTCAAGTTTCTCCATCCGTCGAGCCGCTGTTTAATTGTCTTTTCATACCCCCGGTCTGTGGGCGCATAAAAAAGCCTGCCCTGTAGTTTTTCCGGCAAATAGTCCTGAGGAATATATGCATCTTTATAATCATGGGCATACTTGTAATCTTTTCCATACCCGAGTTCTCTCATCAGTCCTGTGGGAGCATTCCGAATATGAAAAGGGACCGGCAAAGAACCATAACTGTCAACAGCTTCTTTAATCTTTCCGTACGCCTGGTATATGCTATTACTCTTCGGAGCCGTAGCAAGATATATAGCAGCCTGGGCCATTGCAAGTTCACCTTCCGGATGCCCGAGGAACTTAAACGCCTCCATAGCGTTCAATGCAACTCCGAGTGCATTGGGATCTGCATTTCCAATGTCTTCGCTTGCAAACCTGACCATTCTACGCGCGATATAAAACGGATCTTCGCCGGCTGTGAGCATTCGTCCCAGCCAGTAGACAGCCGCATCAGGATCACTCCCCCTTAAGCTCTTATGAAAGGCGGATATAAGATTAAAGTGTTCTTCACCGGACTTGTCGTATAAAAAGGCCTTTTTTTCCAAAGCATTTTCTAAAACCTGGAGCGTTATTCGCACCGGGCTTCGTGTTTTTGAAGCATCGATTTCAGATATTACCAGATATGCCACGCTTTCAAGGCTGTTCAGGGCAGCACGGGCATCTCCGTCCGCAATGCGAATAAGATGAGAAAGGGCATCTTTTTCGATAATCAGATTTAAATTTCCTAAGCCCCTTTCCTTGTCTTTTAGGGCATTTTCTATGATCACGGCAATATCATCTGATGAAAGGGCTTTTAAGGTTATTAAACGGCACCGGGACATCAGCGGAGATATAACCTCAAATGAGGGGTTTTCAGTGGTAGCGCCAATCAGAGTAATCAGCCCGCTTTCCACATGGTGAAGAAATGCATCCTGCTGGGCTTTGTTGAATCTGTGTATCTCATCTACAAATAGAACGGTTCTTTTTCGAAAAAGCTTTTGCTGGTTTTTTGCGTCCTCTATAACCGCTCGGATATCCTTGATACCTGACAGTACAGCAGAAAATTGGACAAAATGACAACGGGTTTCACCCGCAAAAATTCTTGCAAGCGTTGTTTTTCCGCATCCCGGAGGACCCCAGAGAATCATTGAAAAAATCCGGTCTTGTTCAATGGCATGACAAATCAATGTCCCTTTTCCCACGGCATGCGCTTGCCCTACAAATTCATCCAGGTTCTTTGGACGCATTCTGTCGGCAAGGGGTTGTAAGCCCCCGGCTGATTTTTGCGCGTGATATTCAAACAAATCCACTGTTCATCCTTTTTAGGTTTTTGTTTTGCGCCCTGTGCGCTTACGGAAGATTATTCGAATCGGTGTCTTGTCAAGCCCCGCTCTCTCCCTGATCTGGTTAATAAGGTAGCGCTTATAGGAAAAATGGACGGCATCAGGATAATTTACAAAACAGACAAAAGTGGGGGGGCCGGTGGATACCTGGGTGGCATAATAAAATTTAATACGCCTTCCTCTGTAAAGGGACGGCTCTGTTCTTTCAATGGCCCGCTCAAATATCTTGTTCAGTGGTCCTGTCCTGATACGTTCCGAGTACTGGCTGAATACCTCATCCACAAGACCGAATATTTTTAAAACCCGTTGTCCGGTTAATGCTGAAATTGTTATAATCGGAGAAAAGCTTAAAAATTTTGCCTGCATTCTTAACTGTTCATAATATTTTAAAGCGGTTTTGCTGTCTTTTTCAACAAGGTCCCATTTATTCAAAAGAAAAATGCATCCACACCCCCGCTCAAATGCATAACCTGCGATAGTTATATCCTGTTCGGTAATCCCCTCGTAGGCGTCGATGACAATAAGCGCTACATCACATCTATCCAGGCTTCTTAATGCTTTAATAATGGAAAACTTTTCAAGCTTTTTTGAAACCTTTGCCTTACGTCTAATACCGGCTGTATCGATGAGAAGATACGACGTGTCGTTAATACTACAAACCGAGTCGATGGCATCTCGAGTTGTTCCCGGAGTATCGCTGACAAGCAAACGATTTTGACCCAAAATTCTGTTAATAAGCAATGACTTGCCGACATTCGGTTTGCCAACCACGGCAAGCTTGATCATATCCACAGTTTCATCTAAAAATGTTTTCGGCAGAACCGATGTCAGGTCATCAAGAAAACCGGATATGCCGTAACGGTGTTCGGCTGAAACGGGATATAATTTCTCTATACCGAGGCTATAAAAATCGTAAAGTTTAACCTCCTGTTCAATCCCGTCAATTTTATTGACCGCATAAAAGACAGGCTTTGTTAATTCACGAAGAATTTTGACGACATCTTCATCAAAAGGAGAAATTCCGTGCTTTCCGTCCAGTAGAAGAATAACAACATCTGCGTCTTCTATAGCCTGAATGATCTGAAAACGTATTTTATGTGCAAAGTCATCCTTATCTTGATCCGGGAATCCGCCGGTATCGACCAGTGTAAATCTAATGCCGTCCCAGGTAGCATCACCATAATGGCGATCCCTTGTAACGCCGGGGAAATCGTCCACAAGGGCTTTCCTTGTCCCGGTTACACGGTTAAAAAAGGTCGATTTTCCTACATTGGGACGACCTATTATGGCGACAATCGGTTTCATGGCAATCGTATGTCTTGGATTTTCTACAGCCTAAATCCTGCATTTACTTTTTTCGAAGAAAAATTCAGGTGTTTCGGTTTTCAAGCGGGTCTTTGTTTAAGCTCAAGGGTACAAATATATTGAAAAAATGTCAATCATCTCACGACACGGTAAGCATTTAAGAAAATTACCCGTTTAAGGTTGAAACAAAAGACAGGGTAAACGAATTTGATTTCGGTGCAGCGTAGCGACGGCGTGTTTCTCTTGGAAACCGATTGACTGTTTGAAGGGCTTTAGCACGCGTTAGCCCGAGCCGAATGAAATGATGACTTAAAAAATCAATGGGATAATTTAGCGACCAATTGTTTTTGATAACTCTGGCGCGGCTCGGGCTTACGGGTGCTTAAGAACAAGTTTCAGTCGGTTGGAAAGAGATACACGCCGTCGTTGAGCGGTTGCCCTGGGGAATACAAAGCATATTATTGATGTTTTCCTAAAGCGATATTATTGAATCAGTTGAGAAGGTTATTTGTTGAAAAATAGCCCTAAATTTGGTATCCATTTAATATGAAAAATATTTCTCATGATATCATCGAAGAAACTATTGAAGCTAAAGTTCGATGGTTCCGGTCACTTCCGCTTTCTGAAAGAATGGAAATGTTATGTAATTTCACAGATTTGGCTTTGGAGTTAAACCCTGACCTGCCAGGAAAAAAAGATGTTAAACCGACTAAAGGACGTGTTCAAATCCTTTCAGAAACAAGAAGTTAAATATCTCGTAATCGGAGGCATCGCTGTTGTTCTTTATGGAATCCCAAGAGCTACATTTAATTTAGATATCTTCATTGAAAGTACCCCGGAAAATGCCCGCCGTTTGCTCGATGCCCTGTTGGACGCTGGAATGGGCACAGCAACTTTTACCAGTGTTGATGAAATTCTTTCAAACGAAATAACCATATTTAAAGATCGTGTAAGAATCGACGTTCAAATATCACCACCTGGCTTATGCTTCCAGGATGCGTGGAGGCGTCGAAAAATCATGGAGTATCAAGGCCAGTCATTTTATGTTGTTTCCCTGGAAGATCTAATTTCTTCGAAGAAAGCCGCAGGAAGAGATGTTGATCTTGAAGATGTTCGTTTGTTGGAACTTTCAGACGATGAGAATCCCCTATAACAACATGATTAAAGATTGAGAAATTTTTTCAATATTTCATCAGATTTTTCCCTTATATGTTCAATTCGTTGCAATTGGGAGGAGTTAATATGGATTTTTCTTTGTCTAAAGAACTTCAGATGTTAAGAAATGCGGTTCGTGAATTTGCAACCAAAAAGATTGCACCTTTTGCCGATGAATGGGATGCAACTCATTATTTCCCTTATAAGGAGGCCGTCAAACCCATGGGAAAACTCGGCTTTTTCGGAACAGTTATTCCTGAAGCGTATGGAGGGGAAGACATGGGATGGCTGGCGGCAATGATCGTAGCTGAAGAAATTGCAAAGGCCTCAAGCTCTCTCAGAGTTCAGGTCAACATGCAATGCCTGGGTACCGCTTTTACCCTTTACAAATATGGGAGTGATGCCTTAATGAAAAAATACATCCCCAAGCTGGTCAACGCCGACTATATCGGCGCATTTGCCATTACGGAACCCGATGCCGGCTCAGACGTAATGGCAATGTCATCAACAGCCCAAGACTCTGGAGATCACTGGGTGTTAAACGGCTCCAAGACCTGGATCTCAAACGCGGATGTGGCCGATGTGGTTATTTATTATGCCTATACGGATAGGAAAAAAGGATCAAAGGGACTTTCAGCTTTTGTGATAGAGCCAAAGCACTTTAACGGTATTAAGACTTCGGTTCTGGAGAAAATGGGGTCGCACTCCTCTCCCACCGGTGAGATATTCTTAAACAATACGAAGGTGCCCAAAGAAAATATTATCGGAAAACCCGGAGACGGCGCACGGATTCTTTTCGGATCCCTCAATCAGACCCGCCTTTCTGCAGCCGCCGGCGCCGTGGGGGTGTCACAGGGATGTCTGGACGTATCGCTGAAATATTGTAATGAGCGCAAACAGTTCGGGAAACTGATCGGCGAGTTCCAGATGAATCAGGATATGATTGCCCAGATGTCCGCTGAGATTGAGGCTGCTCGGCTGCTGGTTTACAAGGCGGCCTGGGTCAAGGATCAGGGGAACCTGAACAACGGCCTCGATGTCGCACAGGCAAAGTACTTTGCCGGTGAAGTCGTCACAAAGTGCGCCAACTATGCCATGAGAATTATGGGGGCATACGGATACTCCACCGAGTATCCGGTGGCCCGGTTTTATCGGGATGCACCGACATATACCATGGTGGAAGGATCCGCCAATATCTGCAAGTGGATCATTGCTTTGGATCAGCTTGGAATTAGAAAAGCAAACAGGTAAAAATAACATTTACGTTTTTTAATTAGCGATCCACTATCGCACATGGCCAACGTTCGGTTGACCTTCATCTCAACCAGAAAAATAGTAACCCCTTCCTAGTTGATCTTTTTAATCATCTCAATTTTTAATTAAGCGCACCCGGATTTAAACGGGCGGCGGTTTCATCAAGAAGCAGAAGCTCCGGTTTCGTCGCAAGTGCCCGCGCAATTTCAAGGCGTTTTCTTCCGGCTATGGGGAAGCTTTTTCCCAGTTTATCTTTCTGTTCTGTAAGATTACACCCTAAATGAGCGAAAGTCGAGGATGCCCCAGATTTGAGGCATCAAGGGCGAAGTCGTAGTCGTCTACTGCGAGCCCTTGATAACGAAGAAGATGGGGTGTCATCGGCTTTCCCAACGGGTAAACAAAATGGGATTTTTTAATAAATTTATATCTCATTTATAGAAGAGTTATGAAAATGCATCTGAATCCACTAAAATGCATAATAAATCAAACACATAAAATATTTTTCCCGTTTTGTTTACGCTCAATTAGGGTTACAGAAATCGAGTCCCTTTAACGCCTCATTTTTAGCCTCTTTAATGGTATTGACGCTCCAAAAGTGTATAATACTTTTCATATTATGAAATAAATTTCACAGTTTATCAAGAATCATCTACTCGATATTGCAGGCCGGTTTTTATCTTCATCAATCTAACCAATTGATATATATTATATTATTTAATATTGCCACATTTGGCCCGACTTTTGCAAAGATTTGACAGTAAAACCACATAATAACATAGGAAACTAATTATATTACACGGTTTAAGAAAGATATTCCTAACTTTTAAATATGCTTAAGGATGGATCAATAAACTAATGAATCGAAAAAACATCGGTTTTATTTCAACACGGTTTGCAGGTACTGATGGTGTCTCCTTAGAAGCGATTAAGTGGGCACAGGTTCTTGAAAAAAATGGTTCCCGCTGTTTCTGGTTCGCGGGAGAGCTGGATCGGGATCCGGAAAAGAGTTTCCTTGTCTCCGAAGCTCATTTTTTGCACGTTCAAAATCAACGGATCAATGAACAGATCCTGGGCAGAAAAGGGCGAAAACCTTCTGTTACTGAGGCAATTCATACATTAAGATCACTATTGAAAGTTCAACTCCATTGTTTTATCGACCAGTTTAAAATTGATCTTTTGATTGTCGAAAATGCACTGACGATACCGATTCACATCCCATTAGGGTTGGCGTTATCCGAAGTAATTGCTGAAACAGAGATTCCCACGATAGCTCACCACCATGATTTCTACTGGGAAAGAGATCGGTTTTCAACTAATGCGGTAAACGATTACCTGCGAATGGCCTTTCCACCCAGTTTGCCCAACATTAAGCATGTGGTTATTAATTCAGAAGCCCAAGAACAGTTGGCTCTGCGAACCGGAATTTCATCCATCATCATACCCAATGTTCTGGACTTTGAAAATCCACCTTTAGTGGATATAAAAAGGACTCAGGCTTTCCGAAAGTCCATAGGTTTGAAGACCGACGATAAAATGATTTTACAACCCACACGAATTATTCGCCGAAAAGGTATCGAGCAAGCCATTGAATTGGTGAAGGAGCTGAAAGATCCTCGTTATAAATTAGTGATCTCACATGAAGCCGGTGACGAAGGCTTTGAATACGCCGAATGGCTTAAAGAATATGCTTTAGAACACCAGGTAGATCTTCGTATGATAACACCAAAGATTGTAGATCCCTTTTATAACGGAAATTGTCAAAAAAATTATTCTCTATGGGATATTTATCCGCATGCAGATTTTATCACATACCCCAGCCTTTATGAAGGATTCGGCAATGCCTTTCTTGAAGCGATTTACTTTAAAAAGCCGATATTGGTAAATCGATATTCCATATTTATTAAGGATATAGAACCCAGGGGCTTTGATCTGGCGGTCATGGATGGATTTATTTCCAAAAAAACCGTTCAAAAGGTAAAAGAAATTCTTGAATCCCGAGAGCGACGGCAAAAAATGGTAAATAATAACTATGAAGTTGCCTGGCAACACTATTCCTATTCCGTGCTTCGGAATCAGTTCATCACTATTATAAATGATTTCTTTAATGAGCACGAGCATCAGCAACTATTCAACAAATTATCAGATCAACAACGGGTTATCTATTTAAATAACGATGCATTTCCGGATCAGTATGATCAATTAAAAGAAGAAATCGCAAGACATATGCCTAATTAAGCGTTCAGGTAAATCAGCAGTCAGCGTGTTTTTTTTATAAGGCTTTGTAAATAGCGTAATGAATGATCAGCAGCGAAATCATACACTGTTTGAATACATTAGGGATCGTTAAGAAAGAACAGCGGTATTTTGTGTTCGTAATTAAAATGCTTTAAGCGGGTCGCCATATACCCTATTTATTTAGAGCCATATTTTCTGTTCTTTCTTTACGAACCCTTTTGTATGAGTTTGTATGATGGTGTCGCTGATTATTCATGGAGCTATTCAATCGAAAAAACTCCCCAACCCCTCAGGCAAATGACTATCACCCCTGGCAGAACTGCCTTGCATCCCCGGCAAATTTGACACTTGCAGGTAAATAATATTTACATTTCAAAAACTTGTGTGATAGACTTCTCCTAATTTCAGGCCTTATATCTCCTTGCTGATTTTTCATTGAGTTATGTCCGCGATGACATGGGCTTTTAATGGTAACATCTCAATAAATTATGGAACCGGGTCAATTTGATCATTTAATATACCAGAACTTATTGAGAAGTTACTTTTAATGCCCGTATGGAGGCGTAAAAATGGCTTTTTGTCTTATGGAGGGTAATGAGGCAATTGCCTGGGGAGCTGTTGCTTCAGAGTGCCGTTTTTTTGCCGGATACCCGATTACTCCGGCGACTACAATATTTAATACCATGCTCAAGCTTCTGCCTCCTTTGGGCGGCATGTGCATTCAGGGCGAGGATGAAATTGCTTCAATCGGCTACTGTCTGGGCGCATCAATGGCAGGCCTAAAGGTTATGACCGCAACATCAGGGCCGGGTATCAGTCTTTATAGCGAACATATTTCCTTTGCCATTGGAAGCGAAATCCCCATTGTCATTGTAGATGTTCAAAGGCTCGGCCCATCCACCGGTTCAGCCACCCGCGGTGCGGACGGAGATATTCAATTTTTACGCTGGGGCAACAGCGGGGGGTTGCCGGTAATTGTACTGGCTCCGGTCGATGTCAACGACTGCTATTTTTTGACAATGCAGGCCTTTAACCTTGCCGAAAAATTCAGGTGCCCGGTATTTATTGCTTCGAATAAAGAGATTGCCATGACCCGGGAGAATATCGACATCCATGCAATTGCGAAACCCGAAATTATAGAGCGCTCAGTCCCTCCTCCGGGGAAACCGTTTGTCCCTTTTGAGACCTCTTCAGGACGGTTGACACCTTATTTTCTGCCCATAGGCGGCAATGTGCCGGTACGCCAGACGTCTTCGACTCACGGCCCTGACGGATATATTACGACAGACTCCGATAAAATTGCAGAAATCCAGGAACGGCTTAAAGCCAAGCTTCTTTCAACAGTGACCGGGTTCAGTTTTCACGAAGTATACCCGGAGGAAGGCGCCGACACCCTGCTTTTGACCTATGGGGTTACGTCCCGGGCTGCACGGGATGCATATAGAAAGCAAAAAAAATATGGTAAGCCGGTATCGCTCTTAATTCTCAAAACGCTCTGGCCGGTGCCCGAAGACCTGATCAGGGAAAAAGCCGGGAATGCCAGACGTGTCATTGTAATGGAGATGAACCTCGGCCAGTATGTAAGAGAGATAGAACGCATCCTTCTGGATAAGAAGGTCGACTTTCTGGGTCAAATGGATGGAAGGCTGATAACCCCGCAACGGATCCAGGAGGTTATCGCCCATGTCTAGTTTATTGAATACCAGCAGGCCGCCGGTATTTTGCCCGGGTTGCTCCCATGAACGGATTACACTTGGCCTTGACAAGGCCTTTCAGAATATGGGCTTGAGGGGGGAACAGATCGTTATTGTTACCGATATCGGGTGTTCCGGTCTTTTTGATACATATTTTCATACCCACGCGTTGCACGGGCTTCACGGCCGTGCCCTGACCTATGCCGCCGGCCTGAAGATGGCCCGGCCAGAGTTAACGGTTATCGTTACAATGGGAGACGGCGGTCTCGGTATCGGCGGGACCCATATTCTTTCAGCCTGTCGCCGCAATCTCGATATCACTTTGCTTATTTTAAACAATTTCAACTTTGGCATGACCGGCGGCCAGTTTTCAGCGACAACCCCTTCGGAAGTTCAGGTAGGGTCAGGGTTTCTGAACAGACTGGAACGCCCGCTGGACGTGTGCCGGGTAGTGTCTTCCGCGGGAGCTGCTTATGCTAGGCGCTGCTCAAGTTATGCAAAAGACCTTGCCCAAGAAATAGAAAATGCCATTCGCTTTGAGGGGTTTTCAATCATCGACATCTGGGGAATATGTCCGGGACGGTATACCAAACGCAACAAAATGACGCCTCAAATCATAGAAGATTCTCTTGCCAAGCTCCCATCGAGAACAAATCCCATATCTGAAAACATCAGAAAAGAATATGGCCGTCATTACAGGGAATTGGCTGCCGAACAAAAGCCTGTTCTTTCACCAGCCAAAATTGAGACAAAATTCCACGCCCCTGATTCCGGCAGAAAAGAGGTGGTCATTTTAGGGAGTGCCGGTCAACGGATCATAACCGCCGGAGAAATTTTATGCCTGGCCGGTCTCACGGCAGGACTCAAAGTAACACAGAAAAATGAATACGATATTACCGTACTCAGAGGAGCTTCCATCAGTGAAGTGGTTCTTTCTCCGGAAGAGATCGGCTACACGGGTATAACAACACCCGACGTTGTTTTGGCTCTCAGCCAGGAAGGCGTAGACCGTCGAAAACACCTTTTTGATCATCTTGATAAAAACGCACTGATCATCCAGGCGGAAGAGATCAATTTGCCGCCTTGTAATGCCGAGGTACAACACTCGGACTTTAAAGCACAGAAAATTAAATCCAATGACCGGGCTCTGGCTGCTCTGTCCGTTTTGGCCAAACTCGACAAGGTAATTTGTCTTGATATGCTTGAATCCGCCCTTGCCTACCGGTTTCAGGATAAAATCCTTGCATCTGCTCTTGATCTTGTTGAGCGGGTTAAGGGCCTCGGGGCATAAACCCCACCGTGGCGAAACGTAGACCGGGCCGACCCGGACTCCCCTTGAATTCAAAATCAAAAACGGTTTGTCGTAACCGTGAACCTCTTAACCTTGAACGCCTATAGGTTGTTTACCAGTTAAATACCCGATCAAGATCTTCGTCTTTGACCTCAAAAGTTACATTATGGGGCGGCAAGGGTTCATTTTTAAAGAAGTCGGGCAGCCGATCCTGCTTTGATGTGAAGCCTGCCCGGGTATTGAAATCTCTTTCATAGTCAAGTATCTTTTTCCCTAATGCGACTACGTCGTCAGCAGTAAGATTTTGACCGGTAAATGCACCGAGCATATCAAGCATGGCATTGAATGTATCCTCCTGATCCAAAATCGCAAACGCAATAAACAAACACAATCCGGTTGCATCGATAGCAGCCGTGGCAATCTGGAGGTTTCGGGAAAGCGCCACCTGACCTTCAGGTTTCAGAGGATCCACGGTGCCGCCGACACCGAGGACATTGGCGGTAACCGAATAGCCGGCCGTGTGGTCGGCGCCCATGGTGCTGGTAGCGTAGGTGACCCCAATACCCTGGACCGAGCGGGGATCGTAGGCCGCCAGGGCCTGGCCCTTGACCACGGGAACCCGTTCAACACCAAAAACCTTGCCGGTTACGGCGGCCCCGTTTCCGAGAATACGCCCCAGCGGCGTGCCTTTGCCGACTTCCTTTAAAAGGTTAATGGCAGCTTCGCCATCACCGAACTTGGCCAGTCCAGCCTCCATGGCCACACCGATAGTGACTCCCATTTCGATGGTATCCAGACCGTAATCATCGTCCAGGCGGTCAAGCATGGCAAGGACATCCATATCTTCAATGCCGCAGTTGGAGCCGTGAGCCCAAACCGTCTCATATTCCGTACGTTTGGTCAGGTAGTTGCCATTTTTATCATTGTAGATGCCCGAGCACCGGATGACGCAGCCTTTGTGGCAGCCTTTTGCAACCGTACCTCCGCGGGACTTCATGATCTCCGACTGAGTTTCGCCGCTGATATTGCCGGCGCCGTCAAAGCGACCAGTTTGAAAATTGTGAGTGGGTAATGCACCGGCGTCGTTAATCACATGGGTCAATATGTTGGTTCCGAATGAAGGAAGCCCCTGGCCCGTTATGGGATGTTTTTTCAGGCCCTGGACAAATTTCTTGTTTGCCGCTTTAAACTTTTCCGGATCCTTGGGAGACCTCGTTGGCATCCTGTTATCATCCAGCACGATGACCTTGACGCCTTTGGCACCCATAACCGCACCCACACCGCCGCGACCCGCATGACGGGTCGGTCGTTGTTCTGTGTCGGTAAATGCTACCGTAGCGGCGGCCATTTTCATTTCACCGGCCGGACCCACGGAGATGCAGGCAACCGTGTCACCGTATTCTGACTTTATCTTATCAATCAAATCGTAGTTCCCCAGCATTTTAAGACTGTTATCGGAAATTATTTCTACTCCGTCCTTGTTAATAAGCACTTTATAGAGCGTATCCTCTTTGGGTTTGCCTTCAAGTACAATGGCGGCATAGCCCAACCGGCCGAGGACTTGAGCACCCTGACCGCCGGCATTGGCTTCCTTAATCCCACCGGTAAGCGGACTTTTACACCCCACCGAAACTCGCCCGGACTGAGCGGCATGGCTTCCGCTGAGCATCCCGGGGGCAATGATTAGTTTATTGTATTTTCCGAGCGGGTGACAAAGTGGCGGCACTTCTTTGGCAATAATTGCCGATGTCATGCCGCGGCCGGCCAAACCGGCATAATCACCCAACGGTTCTTCACTGGCTTGAGGTCCACCTTCATTCCCCATATTGATTCTTAGAATTTTGTCCATGGTAACCTCCATTGCACGGTTGAATGATATTAACGCATGATCCGGTCATCTCAATAATCTAATGGATTACAACATATCGTAGTAACTCAAGATTTATCGTAGTAATTTGAAATGTCAAGAGAAACAAAAAATATCATCATTTTTCTCTGGATTAGTTACCATGCCGTATATTTCTCGGCTTGCAGATTTTAGCAAGCCATACACAATCATAAATATACCTCATTAAATAAATAATATTCATTATATTGACGCGACTATAATTTTGTGAAATAGTTATTTTTAGTCTGATTACGCTTCGACTTTTCATCTTACTCTTTCCACCATCAACTCAAAAATTTAAAAAAAGGATAGAGACCTTTGAAAAATGCTCAATTTTGTTCAAGACCAAGAGCAATTCTGCAGGATAGCAGAATTGGACAGCTGTTAAGCTGCCCGTAAGGGCGAGGGGCATGGACGCCCCGAGTCAACGCGAAAATTTTAACCACCCCGGTACGATCTGCCGGACCTACGGGGCAGGCAGGAATACATTGAGTATTTTGAGGATTAACCCACCAAAGTTCGGTGGCGGGTTAAAATTTGAGCCTGTTGATAAATCCCGATTATCGGGGACGCCGGAATTGGGCAAAAGGGGGCGTTTTTCAAAGGTCTCGGATAAGTGATGAAGAAATATATTTATAGCGGAATACTTATTATTGTTGGAATTATCATCGCATTTCCTCTGTTCAGTCTTGGTTATTACACAATGGTACGGACCTCGACACCGCAATTCTGCGCAACCTGTCACGAAATCGAGTTCGCTTACAATACCTGGAAGACTTCAACTCATGTTAACAATGAACAGGGATTTGTAGCGGATTGTATGGACTGCCATCTACCTGCTCCCCACGACACCTTCGAATTCTTTTATGCGAAAACGGCTCATGGAATAAAAGATATCTTTGTTCATTTCACACAAGATATGACCAAGTACAACCACGAGTTGCAGCGCCAAAATGCGTATTTTTCTTTTAAAAACGACCAGTGTCAAAAATGTCATCGTAACATTCTCTACATGCCCGACAAAAGAGGAGCAATGCTGGCGCACCGGTCAGTGGTTTTTGCAAGACCGGGTTATGAAAAGAGATGCGTCGACTGCCACAGGGATCTGGTGCATAATGCCAGAGAGTATTATGCCTATAAACAATATGAAAACAGTTATAGAGGATTGGGTTTATAAAAAGTAACATCTCAATAAATTGTGGATCCGGGTCAATATCATCATTTAATACTCCAGAACTTTTTGAGATATTACTATAAAAACGGTAAAGTAAAAGAAAGGAGACGGCCAATGATTCAAAAACGATGGTTTTGGACATTACCGGTGGTTTTGATGATCACCGGGGCATTGACTGCTGCCGGAGTCGCCCAGAATGTTATAAAAGAGAAAGAATTTCGAATTGAGCGCAGTATGCCCAAAGAGGCCATCGCCTGCATCGAGTGTCACAAGCGAGAGCATCCCGGGCTTTTTGCCGACTGGGCTCATAGTCGGCATGCCAGCGCCAACATCACCTGCTATGATTGTCATAAATCCGAAGCATTTGATCCGGACGTGAGTCAGGAGCATTACAAGCAGTATCAACGATCCGATCAGCCATACGGAGCCGCTGAATACAAGATTCCGATTGCTGCCGTTGTCACGCCCAAAGATTGTTCTCGGTGTCATCCTGATGAAGCCAAGCAATACAGTCTAAGTAAACATGCCAATACAACGGAAATTATATGGAAAATCGACCCCTGGCTGAATAAGGGAATGAATAGCGACTTTGAACGGGCTACAGGCTGTTTCCATTGTCATGGTACTGTACTGAAAATGAAGGACGGCACGCTTGACCCTGAGACGTGGCCGAACGTCGGAGTGGGTAGAATCAATCTGGATGGCAGCAAGGGAAGCTGTACCAGTTGCCACACCCGTCATATGTTTTCGGTCATGGAAGCCAGGAAACCCGAAGCGTGCGGTCAATGCCACTTGGGTCCGGACCATCCGCAGATCGAAATTTACATGGAGTCAAAGCATGGCGATATCTACACCGCCCATGGTGACGATTACAATTGGACTGCCGCACCCGGCACCTGGTCGCCAGGTGTGGATTTTCGTGGTCCTACGTGTGCGTCCTGTCATATGTCAGGAGCTGGAACAACCTTAACCACACATGATGTTACGGAGCGTTTATCCTGGGAGATCCAGGCACCGTTGACCATCCGTCCTTCTGATTTCAAGCCGTTTCCGGCCAAGACCAACTGGCAGACGGAGCGCGATAAGATGAAGGTGGTCTGCACCCAGTGTCACGGGAAAACCTGGGTAGACGATCATTATGTCAAGCTTGATAAAGTCGTAGCAGAATATAATGATGTTTATTTTAAACCGGCCAAAGAAATGTTGAATCAGCTATACGATAAAGGCTTACTGGACAAAACCAAATTTTTCGATGAAAGACTGGAAGTCGAATACTATGAACTCTGGCATCATGAAGGAAGGAGAGCCCGTATGGGTACGGCCATGATGGCTCCGGATTATGCCTGGTGGCACGGTTTCTATGAATGCAAGAAACGGTATAATAATTATATGGAAGAGGCTCGGGATCTGATCAAGCATAATAAAAAAGCATATCAGGCAACAGACTATCCTAATGCCACCGGAAATACCTCCAAACCAAAAGAAGTGTTCTTTAAAGGCCAATAAACTACTTTCAAGTTAGTTCGCTTTGCCCCGCCTGCCATTGCAAGGCACGAGCGGGCAGGTCTCAATTGGAATGTTGGAATATTGGAACACTGGAATATTGGGTTCTGGGAAAATGGAAAGTTGGGTTATTGTAAAATTCCTCTTGACGGGAATTAAATAGAGTACTGTCATCTTTTTTAAATCATCATTCCAATATTCCATCATTCCATTATTTTTACCCTGCCTGCCCCGTAGCTCCCCGTGGAAGTACCGGGACAGGCCAGCAGATGGTA
>CAZBOB010000079.1:0-17030 GCA_964492995.1 uncultured Desulfobacteraceae bacterium
CTAATTGTATATACATCCTTTCGAATTTACTCGGATATTCTCTTTCGAATTTGATCTTGAAAACATTTAAAATTAAGACCTCTCCATGTCATCACTCAGCACCTACTAGTTCTTCCAAGCGTCACAATATTGCCATTAAACTCGATTAAAAAGCAGCACGTTATCCTATCCCTAAAAGCCCAAAGCCTATTAACTAATTGTATTTAAATATAATTGCTATCGGCTCTAACCCCATATTTTTTTGGCATGAATCATGCATTTTAAAGTTTTTTTTGACAATTATCAGTTTCAAAAAAGGCGATGTGTTTAAGCAACGAGACCTTTGAAAAATGTTCACTTTTGTTCAAGACCAAGAAAGGCGAAAATTTTAACTACAGGAATACATTGAGTATTTTGAGGATTAAAATTTGAGCCTGACGCCGGAATTGGGCAAAAGGGGGCGTTTTGCAAAGGTCTCGCAACAATGCTTTAAAGGCTAAAGGTGAAGTTAACGAAGCTACAGTAACCAATAAAATATGTCTTTAAGTAACGGAAATAGTGGAAGAAGAAGATGAAGATTGGTCAAAAAATAAGCCTCTCTTTTCTTATGACAGCCATAATACTCACAACTGTTGGGCTGTCAATTAGTTATACAGTGGTCAGAAACGATATAGAAAAAGCGATTTTTGCTCACTTAATGACAGCTGCCAAATCACGGGCAGATCATATAGAGACAGTCTTAAAAGAACATAAGGACACGGTCGAACTGTTGGCAAATGATATTTTGCTCAAAAATTCGCTTAAGTCAACGGTTAATAATATACCAGACCTCAAAGATACAAAAGAAACGCTCGCAGATATGGCAATCGAAGAATTAAAAGAAGCCCTTAAAACTGAAGAACATATTTACGAAATATTTATTCTAAATCCTAATGGAAAGATTATTATCTCAACCGACAGAAGCAATATTGGCTTAGATAGATCTGAAGACACCTATTTTAAAGAAGGCAAAAAAGGGACTTATATTAAAGATGCTTACTTTTCTGAGACGACCAAAAAGAACTCAATCGCTATAGCTACTCCAATATTGGATAATGAGGATAAACAGTTTTTAGGTGTGTTTGTTTCCCAACTTGAATTGACAGGTTTATACAAAATAACTACTGACAGAACAGGTTTAGGGCAAACTGGAGAAATATATTTAATCAATAAAAATGGCTATATGATATCTCCTTCAAGGTTTGCCAATGAAACATTTCTTAAACAAAAGGTTGATACAGTAAATGCAAAACACTGTATGGAGCATGTGAATAAAAAACACTTGCCCTGGAACAAAGTGATAACGACATTTCCGGACTATCGAGGCATAAATGTCCTGGGAACACATGTATATCTTCCCGGGATGCGATGGGGTCTTCTGGCGGAAATTAATACAAAGGAGGCGTTTGCGCCTTTGGACAGGATAAGACTCTTATTTGTTTTTTTATTGGTATGTATCCCATTGGCGGCATGGTTAACCGGTAAGTTTGTCTCAACATTAATCACCAGGCCTATTCGCAAGGTAAAAAAAGGAGCTGAGATAATAGGTAAAGGAAATCTGGACTATAAAATAGGCATGGATTCAAAAGATGAAATTGGCCAACTTTCAAAAGCATTCGATAAGATGACAGAGAATTTAAAGGAGACAACAACTTCAATAGATGAACTTAGTAAAGAGATAGATGAGCGCAAGAAGGTTGAGGAGTCGCTACAGAAAGCAAAAGTTCATGCAGAAGCCGCCAGCATAGCCAAAAGTGAGTTTTTGGCCAACATGAGCCACGAAATCCGTACTCCCATGAACGGCGTGATTGGCATGACGAGTCTTCTTTTAGGCACTGAATTGAGCGCCGAACAACGAGAGTACACGGAAACCATTCGAAACAGCGGTAATTCATTACTGGACATAATCAACGACATTCTCGATTATTCTAAAATTGAGGCCGGAAAGCTTGACCTGGAAATCATCGATTTTGATTTGAGAGTAGCTTTAGACGAAGTGACTGATCTCTTAGCCAAAAAGGCTCATGAGAAGGGACTGGAGTACGTAGTCATGGCTCACCATAAGGTTCCATTACTTTTATGCGGAGATCCCGGTAGGCTGCGGCAGATACTGATCAATCTTGTGGGCAATTCGATCAAGTTTACAAAAAAGGGCGAGGTGACTATTCGGGCTTCACTTGATGATGAAGATGCAACCCATGCCACACTCCGCTTTAGCGTTACCGACACAGGGATAGGTATTCCCAAAGATCGAATGGACCGGCTCTTTCAGTCGTTCTCTCAGGTGGATAGTACCACAACCCGAAAGTTCGGCGGAACAGGTTTGGGGCTGACAATTTCAAAACAGCTTGCGGAACTGATGGGCGGTCAGATTGGAGTGGAAAGTGAAGAAGGCAAAGGCTCTACATTCTGGTTTACGGCAGTTCTTGAAAAACAGCCTGAAGGCAACGAGAAAAGGATTGTTGTCCAGGAGGATTTCAGGGAAAAGCGCATCCTGATAGTGGATGATAATGCGACAAATCGGTATGTTTTAAAAGAGCAGTTAACATCCTGGGAATGCCGGTATGAAGAAGCACCAAGCGGAGAGCAGGCCTTAGAGGAACTTAGCCGTGCCTTGATCGACAAAGACCCTTTTGAGATTGCAATCATCGACATGCAGATGCCGGGAATAGATGGGGAGACAGTTGGAAAAAAGATCAAACAAGATCCTGATCTGAAAAACACCATACTTGTCTTGATGACCTCAATGGGCCAGCGTGGTGATTCTAAACGATTAGAAAAAATCGGGTTTGCCGCATACCTGACAAAGCCGATCAGACAGTCAAAGCTTTATGACTGTCTTGCCACGGTTACCGGCATGCAGAAGGAAACAACCAAAGATAGATCTACAAAGATTATCACTCGTCATTCCCTTGCCGAAGACCGTAAGCAAAAGGTTCGCATCTTACTGGCAGAGGACAACATGATAAACCAGAAAGTAGCATTAAATATTTTGAAGAAACTTGGATACAGTGCTGATGCAGTTGCCAATGGAGAGGAAGCAGTCAAGGCTTTGGAGATGATCCCTTACGACATTGTATTGATGGACTGTCAGATGCCGGAGATGGATGGCTACGAGGCAACCGGAGAAATTCGCAATCCGGAATCGAAAGTGCTCGATCACAAGGTCCCTGTTGTTGCCATGACAGCCAATGCAATGAAAGGAGATCGTGAAAATTGTCTTAAAGCCGGTATGGATGACTACCTTTCTAAGCCGGTCAAACCACGGCAGCTTTCTGAAATGCTTGATAAATGGCTAATTATCCCATACTGAAATATTTTATCTTCAAAATATTTCAGTATACGATACGCTGTATTTAATCCTTGATGCCATCAGTCATATCTGTATAATATTTAATCAAATATTTATCATATTGCGTTATTTACATAATTTCTATATATTTTAATTTCATTTAGGTATTTGTTAAAAAAAGAGTCTGTTCAATATATTATAACGTTATGCCAAAAAAGCTGAGCGAGAACTAAAATGCTTCGGGTTGGATTTTTTCAATTTGCCCCAAAGTTTGGGGAAGTGGCGACTAACCTATCAAAGATAGTGTCCGCTTTTAGCAGCATTAAAGCAGATATCATTGTTTTACCTGAGCTCGCGTTCACTGGATATTTCTTCCAAGATCGTTCCGAACTTGCTTACCTGGCAGAAGACCCAGCTAAGTCACCAACTGTTTCTAGCCTGATTGCATTGTGTCGCGACCGTGATTTCTTCTTGGTTACCGGATTTGCCGAAAGAAGCGCTGACAAAATATTCAACAGCGCTTTACTCGTTGGGGGTGATGGTGTT
Organism: uncultured Desulfobacteraceae bacterium; assembly: GCA_964492995.1. Classification (GTDB taxonomy): domain Bacteria; phylum Desulfobacterota; class Desulfobacteria; order Desulfobacterales; family UBA11574; genus S5133MH16. The sequence goes on from CAZBOB010000079.1 coordinate 3,857, forward strand.
ATCCATACCTACCGCAAGTTACATCTTTTTAACACAGAAAAAGAGTATTTTGATCCTGGGGATACTCCGCTCGAAACGATTGAATTACGCGGTGCAAGAATTGGCATCATGGTCTGTTTCGATTGGGCATTCCCAGAGGTTGCAAGGGTGCTTGCCTTGCAAAGTGCTGATCTCCTGTGTCACCCATCCAATTTGGTTCTTACGTACTGCCAAAAAACCATGGTCACTCGCTGTTTAGAAAATTCCGTTTTCGCTGTTACAGCAAACCGATTTGGATCGGACATTCGTCATAGAGGCACTTTGACTTTTACTGGTCAAAGTCAAATGGTGGCGCCAGATGGCGAGTTGATTTATCGTGCGAAACCCGAGGAGGAAGAACTTTTCATAGCTGAGATCGACGTGAGAAAGGCTAGGGATAAATGGATAACTCAAAGGAATGAATTGCTTGAGGATCGGCGCCCCGAATATTATACTGATCTAATTGAGAATTGAACCTAAGTTGAGCTATTTTTTGCGAAGAGATGTGCTGAGATTTTGATGCATAAGGGTTCGCGAAAACCGCAGGCATACCCGTGGATATGTCGAGGATTTTCGCGGATCCTTGATGCGCAAGAGATCGGTGCAGATCTAGTAAAAAATCGCTCAATTTAGGTTGAAATAACCATGGCATAACAACCGGCCGGATTTAACGTCTGTTTCCGGGCTCATTATTTTTTTGAAGTTCATTCGTAGAACCTTTATCACTTCCTCCCTACATCCCTAATCCCTTGCGCCTTGGCGCTTAATCCCTTCCAAAGTCAGGTCATCATTCGAACTTTTCCCATTTTGTTTACGATCAATTAGGGTTTGACTTATTCCATAACTGTATTACAGTAAACGAATAATGGAATATTAAGATAAAAAGAAAGCATTACAATCATGAAAGAAAGGAGTGTTCGATCATGTACGATAAAAAAGAATTGTGTGAAAAAATCAGGGAATTGTACCCGGACATCGGTGAATGTGGCATCGATATTGACGTCGATTATGATGAAAAGCAAAAATCATGGACGGTAAATCTAAAAAAGGATCGGATCGAGTTAAAACACTTTCTGGAAGACCAAGACGCCGAATTGTGCATGGAAGGAAAGCAGTGTGTGAGTTTAGGTCTTGAAATTGCCCAGCTCAAAGATAACATCGAAAAAATTTAAGGCTTCTATCAGAATACCGCAAGATCCATTCGATACACCAAACTGCTTTTTATAAAAAATATTTTATCGGGAAGCGGGGTTTAATTTCTTTATTCGGAACAAACCGGCGATTAAATTGCACCTCTTTGATTTCAAATGTTTTTTGGAGATCATATTTGGGAACAATGGATCCTGGGCTAAAGTCGACCTGAACCATTCGGCCGAAGGATTTACTTCCCAATTTTTTATATAATTCTTTCGGCAAACAATCCCTCCAAAAATTAACATTAAAGACTTCATATTCCTCGGTATGGGTCGCCTCCGTGCTGCCCCATCTCATCTGAAAATAAATATCTGCTGCGAAATTTTTGTTGTCATGTTTCATTATAGCGACCTTTCTCGTATCTGGTTTAAATCATTATCGGAAAATAGTTCTAAGTTTTAATACCAAGTGTCTTTTTCATAGATAATGTAATGGCACTAAAATAAGAACGTAATCTTAAAATGCAAATAGAGATAAGTGGGGTTCCAATAAGAGGATAAACCTATCACCCTAAATGAGCGAAAGTCGAGGATGCCCCCCCGGTGAAATAGGCTTCGCATTTCACAGGGCAGGCAGATTTGAGGCATCAAGGGCGAAGCCCCGCTGATAAAGCGGGATCGTCTACTGCGAGCCCTTGATAACGAAGCAAATGCCTCTCAAAAATTTTCATGAAATATTCGGGCTAAGTACCTTTAGATTTTCCGATATAAGCCTTGACTTTGTCCACATATGCACGGATATCACATTTACGTTCCAATCCCGAAGCCATCATACAGCGAACTTTGCCGTAGATCGGACGTTGGGGCCATGCACGATCGTGCGTACCATAAATCCATGCCACACCGGCATAGGAATTCGGATCCCGGCCGTCCAGAAAATACTTATTATTGATGGCCAAAGTGTTACGAAATGCCAATTCCGGTGAGGATGACCATTCCAATATTTTTTTGCCCCAATACATGCGCATGTAGTTGTGCATGAATCCGGTATATTTCATTTCCTGCATGGCGGCATTCCAATAGGGATCGTGGGTCTTGGCGTCTTCCAATTGTCTGCGGGTGTAGGTATAAGGCCGGCGGTCCTTTCGGTGATCGTTTAGCGTCTGTCGCGCCCATTCCGGAAGGCAATCGAAATTATTATAGTCCCGATTGTAGTAAACGAAGTTGGCGGCCAGTTCCCGCCGCACGATTAATTCTTCCAAAAACGCCGCCTTGGCCGAATTTAGACGATGATCCGCTTTGTTGATCCTCAGCGCCAGATAGAGTGGAGAGATCTGACCGAAATGCAAATACATGCTCATATGCGAGATGTCGTCAGTCTGAGGCTGGTTGTGATTTTTTTCGTAGTTTTTCAATTGCGACCGGATAAAATTGCCGAAGATTTTTTTGGCCTGGGAAGTTCCCCCTTTAAAAAAGCGGGTCACGGCAGGAACGCTGCGATCGATGTTTAACAATGCTAAAATATCCGCCGGCCGTTTCAATTCAAGACCATCAAGGGAAATATTCACGGTGGAATGTTGAACCTTAACCGGCTTCAGTTCGATCAGATAATCATCAAGATGCTTTTGTATCTTGGGCCGAATGGTTCGGGCGGCATATTCGGCTTTCGAGGAGACCGTTTCCAGAGGAACGATCACATCGGATTCCACCTGAACAACGCTGCAAGCCGCTTTCCGGGCCACCTGGTCCCTCCATAATCTTTGATGCTTGAGATAACCGCAGTCGCAGACGATCATTGCGGCATCTTGCCCCAATTCCAACGCCACATCCGGCGGTGATCCTCGACGAACCACCATATGGATGCCACGCTTTTCAAGCAGAGCCTTGGTTTCCATCAATCCTTCCAGCATAAACGTATAGTGTCGTAAATTTGCTTCCGGATAATCGTCCGTGAGGCCGAATGACACCACAACACCCAGGCCGAGGTGATTGGCCTGCAGCACCGAATATTCCAGTGCATGATTGTACTCCGCCCGCTGGGACTGCTGCATCCAGTACAATACGTAATCTGCGTGCAAACGGATATCCAAATCGTTTAATTGCCGAATACGGGTATCCTGGATGTTGTGATAATGGATCATATTTTTTTAAACATGCAAGATTGATGAACTCGTAAAAAGTCCGATTTAGACGGTTTCGTAAAAAGTTCAAATTCAAGGCGTGCAAATTTTGTAATCATGAGGCGTACTTATCGTACGTTGAATGGTTGCGAAATGCAGCACAACGCAGAAGTTGGACTTTTTACGAGACCGTCAAGATTCAGGTTATACATGATTGCGCAGCTTCAGTGCCACAGGATGCGGGTTTAAATAGACCTGTTGCGCCAAGTACGGCTGTTTGTATTTTCTTACATAATGGTTAAGCAGGGTCACCGGTACGATCAAGGGAACATATTCCTGTCTGTACCGCTGGATGATTTCAAGCACCTCCTGCTTCTCGTCCGGAGACAGCTGTTTTTTAAAGTACCCCATGATGTGTTGCAACACATTGATATTTTTCTTCAGGGTGGTTTTTAGTCTTAAAGCCGCTATCAACAGGGTCTCGTACTGCGTAAACAAATCTTTCACGGTAAGGGCTTTGCCTTCGGCAACCAGCTTACCCATCATTTGCGAATGGCTGGGGCTATGCGACATAATGAGCAGCTTGTGCCGGGTATGAAAATCGACCAGGCTTCCCATGCTTTTTTTTCTGGAAAGTGTTTTTCTCCAACGCATCAAGGTAAAAATCTGTTCGATAAAGGTCTCCCTGAGTTTGGAATCATGCAGCCGGCCTTCTTCTTCCACCGGAACCAAAGGAAAGTGCTCCGTAAACACACGGGCAAATATGCCCTGACCTTTTTTTTGGGGCATTCCTTTGGAAGTTTTAACCGCAACTCTAAACAGGCCGCTGCTTGGAGAGTTTTTTTTGAAAACAAATCCGCATAGGTTTTCTTTTTCCAGTGTCTTAACCTTTTCTCTCGCCCATTCGGTCATTCGTCGGGTATGGTCGATATTTGTTTTTGAGGTAACCAGATTGGGATTGTCCGGATCCCCCACAAGACGCAGGGTCTCCCTGGGAACGCCCATCCCGCACTCCACCTCCGGACATACCGGCACGTATTCCACATATTTCCCCAGTATATCGGTTAGGTATCGGTCCCTTGCATGTCCGCCGTTCCAGCGGACCTGCTCGCCCATTAAACATGCGCTGATACCCAGCTTTATTTTTTCGTCCATGGCTTCCCTCATGATCCTTGATGATTATCCATCGATTTTTTATACAGTCATTTCCTGCTTCAATAGACAGAAACGCTTTTACTTTCACCTTAAAAATGTTTATAATCCAAATGAGAATCTCAGCGAACAGGTTAATCAAAGGATATTTCATGATACTCGAAAAAATGAAAAATTTTGTCAGAGAAAAAAATATTTGTGTTCTTTCTACGGCCTCCGGCAACAAGCCGCATTGTTCACTCATGGCATATATCACCGATGCAACCTGTGAAGAAATTTACATGGTCACACTTAAAAATACGACTAAATTTAATAACCTTCAGAAAAACCCTTGGGTCAGTCTGCTGATCGACTCCCGGGAGACGCAACCAAGATCCAACGCTCAGGCGTTGACCATTGACGGTGTTTTTATTGCACTTCTCGATGAGAACAAAAAACAAAAGATTCGAGACAGAATGCTGAAATCTTTTCCTCATATGAAAGATTTTATACACCATCCGGAATCAGAACTTATCCGTATAAAAATAAACTCATTTTTACTTTTGGAAGGCTTGACCGAATCACATTTTGTGTCTATGAAAGACCTTTGAAAAATGTTCAATTTTGCCTGCCCAGTTAAATCCGTATTTCATATTTAACCGGGGTTCAAGATCAAGAAAGGCGAAAATTTTAGCCACAGACATACTTTAAGTATTTCGAGGACTAAAATTTTAGCCTGTTGATAAATCCCGATTATCGGGGACGATGGGATTGGGCAAAATGGGGCGTTTTTCAAAGGTTTTTTTGTAAAATGGTAACAATCCCCAGATACCCATCCACCGTAATCTCATCGCCGGTATGAATCAAAGAAGTTGCATCCGGTATGCCGGTGACACACGGTAAGCCGTATTCCCTGGCGATAATGGCCCCGTGAATCAGCATTCCGCCCCGGCGTTCAACCACGCCGGCCGCCAGTGGGATAACGAAGGACATGTTTGGATCCACTGCATCACAGACAAGGATTTCAGAGTGTTTGAAATCCTGCAAATCCAAATGCTGACGAACCACTCGGGCCATCCCTTTGGATAATCCCGGTCCGGCAGGCTGCCCAACAAGCTGTCTTGGATTTATCTTAACTCCATATTCGTCCTTTCTTAACGAAGTTTTTCGATTATCAGTGCCATAATCCAAATCCTGAATCACCGATTTGAGATCGTCGAGTTCGGATTTGTGTGTTCCCCGGCGTTCAAAACTTTCAACACGGGATTTTGCCTCCTTCACAGCGCTTAACAGCTGGGCTTCAATTTTACCCAAATAAATATTATCGTCGTCTCGAAGACGATAGCTGCTGCGCGCGAGATTCAACAGTTCCTCGGCTTCTTTGCGCTTGGGACCTTGAAAACGTTCGAGAAATCTCTGCTGCAATGCTCGGGCGTCTTTCGGCTTTTTTCGAGATGCCAATGAAGACGGGTTGACCGCCATCTCCAACAGCAGTTTAAAAAGCGGCCGGGTATCGGTGGCGCATTCTGTGCCGCCGGTAACTGCACAGGACAAATCCCCAAATTTTTCGATGAACTGATTCACCTTTTCTCCGAATTCCGAATCGAGATCCAACGGTTCCCCGGCTTTTAAGCGTTCAAAAAGTTGACGGTCTTGCCGAACCATGGATGCCAAATCTTCCATCAGTTGGTTTCTTTCAAGACTCACCATTTTAGTTTGGGTAAGAAGATTCATAAACTCATACGGATCATCCGGCCGCATGGCATCATTATAGTACTGGCCGAAAAGGCGAATCCCATGGGCATACGGAATAAATTCTTCCCAATATGTGTTGACCCAGTGTTGGTTAATCTTCCAGCGCCGTCTGACTTCATGGCCCAGTTCTCGATCGGATAAAACCGTAATATCCTGTTCCGCCAGTTCTTTGGCTGTTTTTGTCATTTCAGGAATCAGCGTTTCTTCAATGGTGGTACGAAGCGCTTTTAGATTTTCAACGCTTCGGTGGAGGCTGAGATACCAAGCACGTTTATCTTGTGTTTCACCGGGCGACAGGGTTGTTATGGGGCGCGATTGGAGAACATAAGGCGTATCATTTTTAATGGTCCATTCAACATCCTGCGGGGCTTTAAATAACGCTTCCGCCCGGTATGCCAAATCACATATACCGAGTGCTTCCTGGCTGCTCAGAGGGGGTCGCCTGGACAAATCTTCGGGCAAGGGCGCGGTCTCTACGCCGTGTTCTGATGGAATCATCCAATGTTCCCTTTGGGACGGTTTGTGGGACAGCACTGTTTTTTTGTCGCGATCCAGAACCCAGCGATCCGGTTCTACCATCCCATCCACAAGTCCTTGGTTCAGCCCGTAGACAGATTCAATAATGACTTGGGTCTCATCATTGGGGTTCTGGCTGAAAACCACACCGGATCGATTTCCTGTCACCGTTTCCTGAAGCACAACGGCCATGGCGCTTTTTTCAACGTGCAATCCGATTTCTTGGCGATAAAGGAGGGCAGCATCAGACCACAATGACGCCCAGACCAATCGAATATGATCCAGTATCGATGGTGTTCCCCGCACGTTGACAAACGATTCATGCAGGCCCGCGAAAGAGGAACCAGAAGCATCCTCGTCCGGTGCCGATGAGCGGATGGCAAGGGTCTTACCGCTGAAGCGGGATTGAATTTTCTCGGTTAAGTATGATTTGAGCGCGTCGGGAATCTGCTTTTTCAAGAATATATTGCGAATGCGGGTGGCACAGTCCCAGATTTCTTCCCATCGCATGTCTTTAAATTTCTTACGATTCAACTCAATAAGTATGCGTTCTCGAAGTCCGGCAGCATTCACAAATGCGTTGTACGCATCAACGGTGAGAAACAAGGTGTCCGGAATCTTAAATCCCTCTCGGGCCATGAGGGACAGCGCATACGCTTTTGGGCCAATGCGGTGACGATGATCTGGCCTGATTTCCAATGGTGATAAGATCCAGTTCATTGATCGATATGCAGCTCCATGACCTGTTGAAAGTTTTTCACCATAACATATGTCGTGATGGTTACTCCCACAACGGCACATGTTGGTGATGTTGCAAATGCTTCCAGATAAGGATGTTTGGATAAGTAAAGACCGAGAATTTCATCTTTTTCTGCCCCATTGATTTCTTTGGCGTTGCCCAGGGCTGTCACGGAGACAGCCTCATGAAAATCAGAATCCATGTTCAAACTGCTGTTTATCAATATCGCAACCCTTGAATCCGCCGATAAATTTGCAAATTTTCGCGTGGTTCGCGAGGTTACAAAAAAAATCTCTTTAAGGTCTTGTTTACCTGCAAATGCAATCAAACTGGCGTACGGTTGTCCGGAATGATGAGTGGATAATACGGCCAATTTTTGGTTAATGAAAAGTTCTCGTATCTGTTTTGTAATGTCTTTGTAATGCGCCATTTTAATCCAGTACCTTCATCAGCTCGGGAACGGTATTTTTTGGGCTGATCTTGTACCAGGCATTTTCGATGTTTCCGGTTTCATCAATGAGAAAAGATGAACGAATGATTCCCATAAAGGTTTTGCCGTACATCTTTTTCTCACCCCAAACGCCGAAAGCCTCTGCAATTTTATGATCCGGGTCAGAGAGCAAAGAAAAGCCCAGGTTGTGCTTGTCATCAAATTTTTTCTGCGTTTCAGGCGTATCCGGACTGATTCCTATGACTGCCATGTTTTTACCTTTTAGTTCTTCCAGTGTGTCCCGCACATTTTTTGCCTGTGTGGCTCAGCCGGAAGTATTGGCTTTGGAATAGAAATAAAGAAACAGTTTCTTTCCGGCAAAATCGGAAAGCCGTACATTCTGACCATTCTGATCCTTAAGATCAAAATGGGGGGCCATGTCTCCCGAATTAAGTGTTTTCATCATCAACCTCCTTTCTTAAAAGGATAATCTGTTTTCTAACGGTTTGTCAAATCTCATTTAAGCGCTAAAGCATAACCCATTTCAACTGAACTTTAGGGACTTCGTGCCAATTGGAATAGTGGCCCCGGTGAAATAAAAAAAAGTTTCACTGGGTAAAAATGATGGAGTAATGGCCCCGGTGAAATAAAAAAAAGTTTCACCCCAGTACGATCTACCGACCATGTCCCGGCATTTTCACGGGGACCTACGGGGCAGGCTGGGTAAAAATGATGGGTAAGCTTGTCCTGAACAAAGTTGAAGGAAAGGAGTTTTTTACAATTAAAATGGTTTGTTTCCGCCTTTCTCCCCAATATTCCAGCATTCCAGCATTCCATCCTTCCATTCTGCTGGCATAAACATATAATTAACGTCCTTTGAAAGCTTTCATTACATCTTTTCTAAAACTTAGGTAGGGAAGGTCTCTATTATATTGGAGGTAATCCAGAAGGGTTTTAATTTCCTGAAAATTGATTCGTTTCGCGCCATACATGACTTTTAGCAGATCCAAAAGCCTCCTAACTTCAATACCGAAAACCTTACCGAGTTCGGACATGTCTGAATCATCGGTAATCACCGGAACACCCAAGACAGCTCCATAAGCCAGTGCTTGGACATCAACACGGGAAGCACCAAGTCCCTGGCTGATATTGTGTTCCCAAATGTAGGAATATGTGAGTCGTACCTGTTCTTTTTGAGATCTTGTGATCCGAATACGATGTTTGCGATTTTCAGCGTATTCAGGCTGATTCACCCAGCCGAATTTGTTTTTGAGCCGTGCGCTTTTATCAAACTCCTTTTGAAATTCCGGGATAACATGAAGCGTATAATTTTTTTTGCCGAAACTTTCATTAAGAAGGGGATGAAAACTGTTGGCGAGCCTCAAATAGGCATTGTTGTCGAGTAGGATTCTAATTTTTGCCATCTAGTTAGTGTCCATCCATAAATGAGGATTTTTGTTCAAGATCAAGGCATGTGAAAAAAATAACCATCCCAGTACGATCTGCCGGCCATGTCCCGGCATTTTCACGGGGACCTACGGGACAGGCAGGCATATATTTAATATTCCGAGGATTATTTTTTTAACATAACGCAGAGATTGGGCAAAAAGACCATTTATGGATGGACACTAGTTAACCAGTTCCGCATGTATCTCCTTGGCATCAAAAATCGAAGTGTCCAGAACCATCCGAATGAATCCCGCAGGTTTTTCATTTTCGGACAGATAGACCTTTAAGGCTTCGAAAAAGGGACTGTTAAAAAGCTTTTTGGACATTTGTATATACTCAGATGCGCTGAAAAGTTCGCCTTTATTCAGAATCTTGCTAACATTTGGATGTTTTTTATTGAGGTTTGTAGCTACAGCGTAAATGTCAGGCTCCAATTTAAATGCATCCATCCCCATTTCCGTCGCATAGTCGTTAATGGCCTTATAGATAGTGATTGGCGAAATGATAAAAGAATCCACGAGACCAAGAATATGTTTAATTCTCGTTCTTGTTGAACGGAGGCGCTTCAGCACTACATAGGCTGCCTCGGCCTGCTCCTTCGGGAACAGCAAGGCCTGGGCAAAAGCATCCGCAAAATCCTCGGCAGATTCTCCAGTCAAAGATGGCGAAAGGATATGCCCTAATTCATGGGCCATCCAAAATTTAAAATCGTGGATGTTGCTGTCCAAGTTTAGATAAATCCAGGTGGTTCTGGACTTTGGCAGATAAATATGGAGCGCATTTTCATGATGCTCCTTCTGGCCGTGAAAAACAGGGATTAGGATAACTTCGAACTCATTTAGTTTTTCGATGAGTTGCTCGAAATCTATTGGAGCACTGTTTTTCACACCGATTTCCGAACGAATCCGGGCTGCTGCCTCCTGTATATAATGGTATTCCAGCCGTGGTTCTTTTAGAACAGGCGGTTGAAACAAACTATCAAAGGGCAGATAGGGGACCAGCAGTTCAAGCAGTTGCCCCATTTCCTTAGCGTGCGTTAAATGGATATCTCTGGTTTTACGACGGCCTTTTTTCCGGAATGCAACGACCGGTTCCGTTGCTTTAACGGATTTTTGAACAATATCCTGAAACGGCAAGCCAAGGGTAACCCCCAGTTTTAATAATTTGTCCGGACGGGGAAATTTCTCACCTTTAAACCAGGAAGATGCAATTGTCCTGGAAACACCCATCTCTTTGGCAAGCCTGGACTGGTTGAATCCAAGTTCATTCATCACTCCGACAATTCTTTTTATATTGAGTTTCTTTTCCATAAATAAAAGAATAGTTAATTTGTCAACTTTTGTCAACTTTAAATTATTTCTGGCTGAAAAATATAATAATATAATTGATGAAACTCTGGGCAAAAATGGTCCCAAATACCCATGAAGTCGATGACTTTAAAGGTCATTTGGGATAGGGATGTAATGGGATAGAGGTATTCGTTTTGTTATGCGTTTTTTCCAGGGTTTGAATAAAATAGACGGTGAGAGGTTTACCTTATTCTCATTTTTTTCCGGTTTGAAACCGTAAATCCAATATCCAGAAAATTCTTGACCGATCGGGGGCAATTGTGTGTGTATCATTTTGAATTTACTGTGATATTTTCTTTCCAATTTGATATTGATTCTCATTCTCGACCTGGTCCGGGCTATCTTACATCGCTGATCTAATACAGCCATATAGTGAAAAGTTCAATTTCTAAGAATATTGTACCCTAAATGAGCGAAAGTCGAGGATGCCCCAGATTTGAGGCATCAAGGGCGAAGTCGTAATCGTCTACTGCGAGCCCTTGATAACGAAGAAGATGGGGGGTCATCGGCTTTCCCAACGGGTAAACAAAATGGGATTTTTTAATAAATTAATATCTCATTTATAGAAGGGTTATGAAAATGCATCCAAATCTACTAAAATGCATAATAAATCAGACACATAAAATATTTTTCCCGTTTTGTTTACGCTCAATTAGGGTTGTATTAATAGGTTATGCACGTTCAAATCGAATGTCCCCAAAGACATTCAGGCAAGGAGCTTTACTGTGTTTAAAAAAAGTTTGTCTAAACAAAGCAAATAAACTTTCTTCTTGCAAAGTTTGTAAAAATACAGTAAGCTGCATTTTATACTTGAGAGTCTGTATTTTGGAGGCCGAAGATGAAGAAACCACCGCTTGGAAATCCGTTCAGAATTCATGGGGTTGTAACAGGTGAATATTTCACCGACCGGGATGATGAGCTCAAACGCCTGGTACGAGCACTAACCGAACCGGGAAGTAAATTGCTGGTTTACAGTCCACGGCGTATGGGAAAAACATCCGCTGTCATGAATGCCGTGGACACGGTTAATGAGAATGGCGGCTACGCTTTTCTGGCTGACCTTTCCACCGCTTCAACTGCCGTAGATATGGGCAATCGCATTCTTGCAGCGTCATCCAAAATTATCGGGAAAAAGTGGAAAAATTTTATCACCGATGTTGTCTCCCGCCTGAATGTAACGGTTTCACTAACCCCGGATCCGGCGACCGGCATTCCTTTGCCCAGCATTGATATCAATCTGCGTAACGATGAGATTGGAAAACAGAGACAAACACTAAGCGGTATTCTGGACGCCATCAACGCAACAGCAAAAGAACGAAAGATTACCGTAGGCATCGCACTGGATGAATTTCAGGAGATCCACAAGTTTGGTGGTGAAACAGCGGAGTGGGATTTGAGAGCCTCCATCCAGCAACACGGGAATATCGGATATGTCTTATTCGGGTCCCGAGAACATCTCATTCAGCGCATGATCGACAGCAAAGGGGCTCTTTATAAAATGGTGGACAAGTTGCCCTTTGGTGCAATCAACCCACGTCATATGGCCGCATGGATCGATAACCGAATGGCAGAAGCAGGCATCAAAGCTCAAGGTGTGGGAGATTGTATTGTTCATCTGGCAGGCGCCCGAACAAGAGATATTGTGCAGGTGGCACGACGGTGTTATGACCGGACTGCTGTTAGGGGTCGGGCCACGATTGAAGATGCTGAACATGCTTTTGAGGATATTATTGCCGAAGAACATGATCTTCTATACGAATGCTGGCTTTCGCTCACCGCCCATCAACAAAATATTCTTCGTGCCGTAGCCGCCGGTGAAAAGGGCCTGACAACCCGGGAAACCCTTGCCAAATTTACATTGGGATCCAGCGGAACCGTCACCAATACGGTCAACAGCCTGATAAAGTCCGGCCATCTTATCCGTCAAGACCCCTATACGCGAAGAAAGGTCACAACGCCCACCGGATACGAATTTGACAGTCCGTTCTTTAAAGGCTGGGTGATCCGGCATACATTGTCGGATATCGGTCTTCCATAGGCTGTCATATTTGAAAAAAATAGTGAGGATATCCGAAATTTTAAAGGCTATAGGGATTTTAGTCGTTGTAAGAATAAGTTTTTCCCGTAATACCTGATCCTATTTTTCCACTTTGTACATCAACTAAAAAATGGCCTGTTGTTATGCCCGTGATGCAGCGTTCCATGAGAACTTTCCCAAGGACAACCTTTTTTCGAAATCCAATACATATTTCATCCTTTTATTTGGCCCATAATAGAAGTAAAAATCACATTTTTCGCGCATAAAATGTGATTTAATTCAAAAATATAGCCTTAAAGGGCTTTATGAACCCAAACAATTTTAAGGTGTTTATACCGTTCAGGAAAAATTCAAGATAGAGGGTTTAGCGTGTCGAGATAAGATTTCAAGGACTCAAACCGCCGGGGTGGTTCAAGGTCGTCGCCCGAGTTCCGGTCAGTAATATCGACAAGAACAGGTTCATCCAAGGATTCGGGCAGACGCGGTCCATCATTCG
>CAZBOB010000080.1:0-16527 GCA_964492995.1 uncultured Desulfobacteraceae bacterium
CGGACTCACTGAAGGTGATATTCAACTGGGTTGAAGCGTATTTCATCGGGACGATATTAATTTATCCCGTTAAATTCATGTTAATGAGGAGCGGAGCGAATTTAACTGGGGCCAACATAACCATTCAACTATTCATCCATTTAACTATTCAACCAACATAGACCAACACAGACCAAAATAGACCATTTAAACGAACTTATAAGTTGTGCAAGTTCTGCATCAACGCCCCGGATTACGTGCTTTTCACTATTCAAAAATAATATTAATCAATAATCAAGGTTTGACCCCACTCACTCATTGTTTCCTAAAAATTAAATATGTCAAGAATGAAGATCTGAACCCCTTGTTTTACGCAATCCCTTATATGTTCAATTGATCTGCCCAGCATCCCCGATTAAACGGGATCTTCGACAAGCATCTATCGTGAGTCATCAACAGAGGGTTATGCACGCTGTGCAAGAACGTCCCGTACCACATATTGTTTCCTTAGTTTCGCGCTGGTCGTTGTATGCCTTGCTCATATTCACCCCTTTCGCTACAGTCTCCGTTCAGAGCTGGCCTATCACCAGCATCCACCTGATGACTTTAATTACTTTAACAGCCTTTTTAATTGAGAAACGCCTTTCCAGTGACTGGAAATGGATCAAGACGCCTTTAGACATACCCATTTTTATTTTGATTGCCCTTTCGATCCTGTCTACCGTATTCTCGCTGTATAAATACACCAGCATATGGTCCACCATTTTACTAATCAACTACGTAATAATTTTTTATCTAATTATTCATACAGTGCGCACTCGAAGCCAGTTCAGACAACTTGTCTACATCACTGCCGGAGTGGCAGCTTTTCTTGCCATTCTCGGGCTCATTATGTGGTTTGCAACAAACCCCTTTTCACGGTGGGGTTATGTTGATAATAAATCCTTTGGACATTTGACATTTACTATTGCCCATATCAAACATTCGTCAGGCTATATGGAAATAGCCATCTTTCTCCTGCTTGGGTTTTTGCTGACTGGTTACAGAAATGGCAAACTTGTTTTCATGATTTGCATATGCTGTTTTTTGTTATTGGTTATTATAGTATTTCTTTCAGGAGGCGGGTGGCTTGGATTGGGCATTGGACTTGGTTTCATGACTTTTGCTCTGCTGATTGGTAGCCGTCATGAAAAAAAATATATATTCGTGACACTAATTTGCGGGTTTTTGGTTTTAGCACTCATTGCCTTATCCAGCACCCCGGTATCAAAGAAAACCCTTGCTTTGGAGCGAAAAGATGAAATCCAAACCAATAAGAACGATATGTTAAGGTGTGCCCGGACTGTAGAGATAATAAAAGATCACACTTTATTCGGCACTGGGCCAGGTACATATCCAATCGTTTTAAGCCAGTATCAACCCCTTGCCTATGATAGCTTATATTACTATGCTCATAATGATTACTTGCACTTCACTTCTGAGTTGGGACTTCCTATATCTATTGTTATGCTGTTGTTCATTTTTGCATTTTATAGAAAGGGATTTAAGAAGCTAAAGAATCCAAGCCGTTTTGTCAGGGGAAGCACTATGGGTGCCATTTCTGGAATCACAGCGATCCTGATTCACAGCTTCAGTGATTCCAGCCTTACTATCCATGCGGGTGCTTTACTTTTCACTGTTCTAGCGGCTGTTGCAGTAGCTCCTTTACCTCTAGAAAATTTATCTCGCGTGAGAGTGAATCCAACATCTAAATGAATAAAACAGAGTCAAATTAACTTACGCTTTTATCCCTGGAGTTGTAAGCTGGCGAAACTGATATATCTGAGAACAAGATTATATTATGCGAGTGTTTAAAGCTGTGATTACGGTATTCCTTTTTTTCGTGTCGGCTTCCTGCCTGGCTCAGGATGGCTACAAGAGGTCTGAATACATCGAAGCTGTGGTTCGAGGTACAGGCTTTTTACCTTGGCAAGAGCGTGGGCCGTCAACAGCGGAGATCGAGTTTCGCAAGCAAATAGAGGCACGTAAAGACCGAATGCTGGCAGAGCGTGTTCCGGTAAAGCATCCTGTAATGCTAACCGAAGCCGAACTCGCCCAGGCTCGGCATAATATCGAGTCCTCAGCATCGGCGCGGAAATGGTTCAAGAAACATAAGGCTATTGCCGATCACGTTGTTTCCCAGCCAGATTGTTATGTGGAAAAAATGATTCCGGAACTGACCCCCTGGTTTTGTTACGGCATGACTTGTCCGCACTGCGTTGGGGAAAAATCTCAGAAAGCCATGGGCAGCCGCGTGATAAGTTGGTATTACAAAGAACCGGACGTGATTCGTTGCCGTTACTGCGGTTATAAATACCCGGATGCCGCCTTTCCCGAAACTGCCAGACTCGTTTGTCCGCGGAGTGGTCAGGAATTAACGTTCTACCTAAACAAAGAGGAGCGCAGTCATCACGAGGACCGAACCGGTCGTTATGCTTGGAAATGGAGACGTCGACCCACTCATGTGACCTTCACGGGGATGATACGCTATAGCAAGGTCAATTTCATGATTCGTGCTTCTCGAAGTTTGGCGATTGTATACCGATTCACCGACGATGCGCGTTATGCCGCGAAGGCAATAGACATTCTTGTGCGGCTTGCATATTGTTATCGCAGGTGGCTATACCACGACTATTGGGATGCCGTTTCGGATTGCGACCCCATTTATGCGGCTTGGCACGATCGTTCTCTGCGCCTGGAATGGAAACGGCATTTGTGCACCGTCGCATACAATAAAGACACATTTGAAAAAGCAAGCATGCTTAGAGATTATTGGGGTGCTGGGCGGCTCCGCCCAAGTTGTGACGATGCATGCCAACTCAAAAGTCTATGTCTGGCTTACGACCTGGTCCACGACGCACTTGATCCGGACGGTCGCACTTTATGGTCGCCCGATGATCGGATCAAGGTGGAGCGTGACCTTTTCATGGAATGGCTCATGGGCGGCGAACCGTTTCTCGGCGGCGCCGGCAAAGCAACCAACGTTAACAACAAATCAAGCCGTGTTTACCATTCCATGGCACGAGTGGCCAAATGCCTGGGCATCACCGCATGGGCCGACACCGCGCTGGCTGGCTTCGAGGCACTCGAAGCCAAGTCCCTGGCCTACGATGGGTTCAGCCACGAAAGTCCTGCCTATACTTTCTCTTCCGCCAGTTATTTAGGAAACATGGTCGGAATCGCCGAAGCACTTCACTGTTTTCGGTGGCCTGAAGGATACTCAAACCGCAACGGCTTTGTCGATCTTTATCGGCAATCAAAGCGGTTCAGGCTTTTGATGCATGCTTATATCGACTGTCTTCGTCCAGACGGGTTTATACCACCAATCTCTGATACAAATGTCAAGACAAAGCCCAACAGGAAATACCTAGAAATTGGGCTAAAACATCTTCCGGAAATTTACAGCCAATTATTCGCAACAGTCTATCCTAAAGGAGATTTTTCCGAATATGCCATGCTGCATTTTGATTTAAAGTCTATAGAGGAGATTCGTCAAAAACATCATCAAACAGCGCTTCCCGAAATCTTTTTTCCGGCTTGGATGACAGCCATTCTTCGCCATGGAAGAGGAAAAGGTTCATCAATGTTGACAATGCACTTTTCACCAGAAGGTAGGCATCGACAAAAGGACAGCCTATCGATTTTCTATATGGCAGGTGGCCATACAATTCTTGGAGACCACGGTTACATTAGCGATACACCTATGAACAAATGGTGTCAGGATACATTTAGCCACAATCTGGTTGTTGTAGATGGACAGCCTCAGAACAAGAGCGATCCCGAACGCGAACCGAAATTCCATTTTATGGCGGTCACACCACGATTGTCCGTGATAGAAGCATCATCAAAAGTTTACGATCAATGCAGCGAATATCAACGCCTTGTCGCACTTGTCAAAGGTCCCGGATCCGAAACCTTCGTTGTAGATATTTACCGAGTGAACGGCGGTAAAAACCATGCTTTTAGAATTTTTAGTGAGCTGGCTGCAAGTGATACAAGAAAGAGCACGTTGACTTTCACGGATATTTTCCTGCCTTCTGAAGTGCCTCTACCATTAGTTGGAACAAGCACAAATGAGGAGGATCTATTCGGTTTGCGCGATGTGCGTAAGGCCAAAAATCCTCCAGCATGTTGGCAAGCACTGTGGCGGCAAAAAGACTCGGCTTACCGGCTGTGGATGCTAACCCAAGTTGATGAAGTTGAAGCTTCAAATGGCCCAGGACAGGAATCATTGTGTCAACCAGGTCGACGAGTACGCTACGTGGATGCTATTCGAAAAGGAACAGATTTGAAGAGCACATTCGTTGCAATTCATGAACCTTGCAGACCTGACGGATCAGGTGCTCTAAGGCAAGCTAATCGAATTATACCGCCAAATAATGCCGGAGCAGAAGCTATAGTTTTAAAAATTGAGTCCGAATGGGGAACATATTGGATTTTTAGCAAGTTCAATCGTGAAGCAGAAATCGATGGAATTCACTTCCGAGGTGAATTTGGCGTATTTTGTCAAGATTCAGACCATACGTTCTGGATGCTGGGTGTGGGTGCGCCAACTCTGAGTCGCAGTGAAGATGGATTTTTTGATAAAACTGCTTATTGGCGAGGCAACGTAGTGGAAAACACCGAGTTAGAAATTACGACTGATTCAATACGACCAACGGACTGGCATAAATACCCTGATAGTTGGCAAATTTATGTCAGGGTTAGCGATGGCAGGTATAATACAGGTTTTCCAGTAGGAATGACAGGGCTTAATACCATAACCGTTAAACGATTCCCCTTACCGTCGGTGGACTGGTTTGAATTGCCCGCTGTCAGGTATAAGTCGATTAAATGAATCCAATGAATTCATATCTGGAGTTAGTTTTAGGAAACATTGTTGTGATTGCTGTTTATTGCTTTCTCTTAACGAGAATGATTACACAGGAAAATAATAATTTAAATCTCTAAGTATGTCTTTAAAGTAATTTTGGGATTAAAAATGCTTTTTGACGCATTTCTCGTCGGCAACTGGTTGCCTCTTGTTATATTTTAGATTTGATAAGGAAAAGGCATGGCGGCACGATTGCACTATACTATTTAACGGCATAATATATCAATAAATAAACTTGCGATTAAGCAGTTAAGGACAATTCATGTTCTATAGGACACTAGGACAACAAACGTCGTGTTAATTCTATATATTTTAAAAAATGATTAAAGTGCAAAATAATAACTTAAACAGCACATGATGATCAAGCCCCTTCCTATTACAATAAATTATTATAAGAAAAGCGTGGTGTTAGAATCACATTTGATAAAAGAATCTATGGAATTGAAAAATAAATCCCAATCCTTACGTGGACACCTGATCCGGAGCGCTTCAGGTTCATTGGTATTAAAACTATTATTAATGGTGCTGCAACTTCTCCTCTCCGTTGTGCTTGCAAGGGTATTAGGCGTGAAAGAATTTGGTATCTATGCTTTTTTTCTTTCCATCGCACAATTATTGACTATTCCAGCCATGATGGGAGGGCAACAACTTCTTTTACGCGAAGTAGCCTCTTACAATGCGAAAGGCGATTTTAATTTTATGCGCGGATTGCTTATTCGATCCAGACAAGCCAGCTTGGTATGTTCCTGTTTGATTATTGTGCTTATAGGATGCATAGGAAGCTGGATTTGCAGCAGCAAAGGATTACAAAGTCTCTGGCCTTTATATATCGCATTAGCTCTTGTACCCTTTCTGGCGCTTATACAACTCCAAGGAGCAACGTTCAGGGGACTGCAGCACATTCTAATTGGGCAACTGGGACAGGTCCTGCGTATAGCATTGGTTCTTATCGTTTTATCACTGGTTGCCTGGATGACGGAGGGCTACCTTTCTAGCACAGTTGCCTTAACTGTCCAAGTTGGAGCCACAGCCTTTTTGTTTTGTCTCTTTTCGTTTGTCCTTCGCCATGTATTGCCGAAAGAAGCTAAGACTCAGCCTCCATTGTTTGAAACAGCGCATTGGGCTCAAAGTGCTTTGCCGTTTGTATTTGCTGGCGCTATGCAAGTTTTGAATAATGAAACTTCGGTGGTTTTGCTCGGCTTCTTACAAGATGCTGAATCCGTAGGCTTATTCCGTATAGCACAGCGTGGGGCGAGCATAATAACTTTTGGGCTTATGGCCGCGAATATGGCTATTGGCCCCACTGTAGCTCAGCTTTTTGCACAGGCTGAAAAGGTTCGGTTACAAAAGGTAATTACAAAAAGTGTATTGGCGGTTATGACTTTTGCTGCTCCTGTAGGACTGGGGATAGTGGCCTTTGGGCACTGGCTATTACCCTCAATTTTTGGAGCCGATTTCGCTGCGGCTTATCACATATTGGTTATCTTATGCCTTGGGCAGTTTGTGAATGCTGCAACAGGGTCGGTTGGTCTTGTTCTAAACATGACGGGACTGGAGCGATTTACTGCCAAAGGAGTAGGCATTGCTGTTACAGTCAGTGTAATTTTGAATCTAAGCCTGATTCCAATTTTTGGTGCTGTGGGTGCAGCTATTGCAACAACTATTAGCATGGTTGTAAGGAACCTCTTGATGGCGATATGGTTGTACAGAGAAACTGGTATTTTGAGCACTGTAAAACTGAGAACATGATATTAATGGAAATTTGGCTAAAGGCATCTATGAAGATTTAAAATAGAGTATTTTACGCTGAAATTTGGTTTAGATGAAAGCGATTTCTAAACATCAAAAGTAGCTGCTGAAAGCAACATGATTTATGGAATTAATAAAATAAAACTGAGTGATGCGAAAGCTTTTAACTTAAATTAAAACAAATAAAAAATATAAATCAGAATCATTAAGAGAACTAGAAAGTATTAGAAAATACAATGAACACTTATTTTTTCTAATACAATTAAATTTTGATTAATAAAATTATTCAAAAATCTCAGTTAATACAATGAAAATCATAGCTAATTCATTACCAAAATCTGGAACACATTTATTATCACATTTTTTAAGTTTAGTTGGATATTCTGAATTAAAACCGAATATCGCTTGGGGACAAATAAGATCTTCCAATCTCAATCCCTTTTATATTATTCAAAAAGAATTAAGAATTGATAGAAGTGGTAATGGTTTATCGATTGATTTAGATATTCCTGATAAAAAAGTTAAGCCTGTATGGTTGAGAAAAATTTTATTTAATAGCATTTCAGAAGGATATCATAAAGCACATTTACCATACTCTAAAGAATTAGAAACTTTTTTAATAAAGGCAAAAGTAAAGCTAATATACATAATAAGAGATCCTCGAGATGTGCTTTTATCTTATTATGATTGGGTCCTTAGTTATCCAGCACATCCAGAATATTATAGAATAAGTAGATGTAATTCAATAAATAATGGATTAAGAAAAATTTTACATGGGAATGAATATAATGATAATTATTTTAAAGCATTATATTCTGGGTTTTTATTTAAATCAGGTTATATGCCACTTAAGAAATACCAAAGAAACTATAAAGTTGCACCTTTAAAGGAAAGATTAGAAAGATCAATTGGCTGGTGGAAGTCAGATAATGTATGCAAAGTTAAATTTGAAGAATTGATTGGTGATAAGGGAGGAGGAAATTACGAAATTCAACGTATGGCGATCAAAAAGCTTTTAAAGTATTTAGAAATTGATCTTACGACCGACAAAATTGTGCATATTTCTGAAAATTTATTCAACCCTAAAGCAAACACCTTTAATAAGGGTATTATAGGAAGATGGAAAAAATATTTTGATGATGAATTTAAAAAAGAATTCGATAATGAGTGTGGGTATTATTTAAATGAGCTGAATTACGAAAAAAACCTTTAGGTAATTTTAAGAGGAATTAATTTTTAATTTATTTAACTTACGGATTATTTTATATAAGTTACTACAAAAAACCTCACAGTTTTTAAACGAGTCTTCTTTTCATAGGCAGTAAAAAGAAAGATTGAAAATAAGTTTACTAGCTTAAGTATTCTTACCTAAATTTCTTAAATGATAACCTTATTGATAAATAGAAAGATAATAAATAGGATAAAAAATGGAGAAATGGTTAAAATATTGGGTTTTTCAAGGAGATAAACTAAGAAAAAGACTTCCTATCAGACATATAATTATAGGCTATTTTAATTTTACTCCACGATTCAACATGAAAAAAAAACAATTAATAAGGAGATATAAAAACAAAGAAAGAAAACCCCCGGCTTTTATTCATATACCTAAAACTGGTGGGTCTACTTTGGCTAATTTAAAAAAAGATTTTAACTTTTTATCTCCATCTCATTGTGTTGTAAGAAAAAATAAAAGTGATAAATACGTTCCGATAGGTTTAGTCGCTATCAATCCGAATAAATTGAAAGACTTTTTTGTTTTTACAACAATTAGAAACCCAATAACACTTTTAGTGTCTTATTATTATCATGCACTAGGAAAAACCAGCATTGGACCAATAAATACAAATCATTATGATTTTGATAACGCTAATAAGGGATTTGATTATTTGGTTAAAAGCATAATAAATAGAGAAGATAAATGGCCTTCTCGTAAATTATTGTATCTTCAAATGTTTAACGATGACAATATATGTATAGTTGATTGGATAAATAGACAAGAAACCTTAAATAAAGATATAAATAGGCTTAATAGTTACTATAATATGAGTTTAAACAAAAAATGTTTACAGAAGAAAGTTAGGAATTCGAAAATAAATGATTATTTAGGTCATTATACCAATGAATTACTTGAAAAGGTACTTTTTACATATAGTAGAGAAATGAGGTTATTTGGTTATAAAATAAATGGATTTAATCAATCTGAAATATCTTTAAAGCCACTGAATAAGAATAAACTCAAATACGATTATTTAAATAACAATTTGTTTTTAAATGATAGTTTATATAATAGAATCAAAAATGATGATTTGTTTGGTCTTACCCCATTTAGTGGACACACCGAAAAGCTAAATGCTATAAGATAGCTAGGAGGTGTGACCATGAATGGCTTACGACGAAGACGAACATACGATAAAGAATTCAAACTTGAAGCCGTTCGTCTTGTTTTAGAAGAAGGCCACAGCGTTGCGTCCGTAGAGCGCAAGCTGGGCACCGGCAAAGGGGTTATTTACAATTGGGTACACCAATTTACCGATGACCCCGAGCATGCGTTTCCCGGGAAAGGCAGCTTAAAACCGCCGGACAAAGAGCTTCACGAACTTAGAAAAAAGCTCGAACGGGTCAAGCGTGAACGTGATATCTTAAAAAAAGCAGTGGCCATCTTCTCCAAGGACCCGGATCGATATACGCGTTCATAGCCGAGCACCGCTCCATGTATGGAGTTGAGGAGATGTGCCGGACGTTATCGGTGTCTCGCAGCGGCTTTTACCGATGGTGCAATCGGAGTCCGAGTCTCCGTGACCAAGAAAATGAGCAACTGATGGTGCAAATCCGTCAGATTCATCGTGAACTAGATCGGATCTACGGCAGCACGAGGATGACTCAAGCATTACGTCAGCGTGGCTTTAAGTGCAATCATAAACGTATTGAACGGTTGATGCGGGTCAATGGGATCCGGTCCAAGAGAAAACGCAAATTTAAGGTCACAACGCATTCAAAGCACAAGCGGGCCGTAGCAGCTAACCTGATTCAAAGGGATTTTACTGCTTCAAAGCCAAACCGATTGTGGACGTCAGATATTACGTACATACGCACACAAGAGGGCTGGTTATATCTTGCGGTTTTCCTTGATGTATGCTCGCGTCGCATTGTGGGCTGGTCCATGGGCCATCGTATTAATGATGGTCTGGTTGTCAACGCCTTCAAGCAAGCCAAGTTGCACCGTCGGCCATTACCAGGTCTAATTGTTCATTCAGACCGTGGCAGTCAATATTGTAGCCGTTCTTTCAAAGAGCTATTAGATACCAACCGTTATCGGCAGAGTATGAGTTCAACTGGCAACTGCTATGACAATGCCATAACGGAAAGTTTCTTCGCCACATTAAAAACGGAACTTATCTATGATAAGCATTTTCGAACTCGTAATGAAGCCCGAAGAAACATTTTTAAATACATTGAAATAATTTATAATCGTAACCGTATTCATTCTGCTCTTGGAGGTTTTTCCCCAAATCAGTTTGAACAAATGAACAATTTCGTTTAACTTTGTGTCCACTTTTTGGGGGGAACTCCAGTTTTATTGTTTTAATAGAAGAACTAGGCAAATCAATATTTAGCTATTAAATAAATTTAGTTAGATAAAATTATACTAAAGACATTTCTGTTTAAGGCAAATATTTAGAATTTTCCAGACACACTATCTCAGATATATCAATAAAAAACTTCATATAGTAATAGCCGGTAGGTTTCTCAGTTATAAGTATTATAAACAACAAACGCTAACCGAAAGGATCAGACAATGACCCATCAAATTGAAATTAGCAGAAAAGCTGTTGACCTTTCACAGCTTGATCGAAAACCTAAATACGTATTCAAAAAAAAATTGATGAACAATTATGAATAGAATTTTTCAAGCTTATTTAATTATTCTATTAGTTTTTCCTGAGTCTTCGTTAATTTCTACTGCTTTTTATATAAAAAATCTGTTTCTACTGCTATTAATTCCTTATATCTGGGAAAAATGTAAATATAGTGCAACACTTTTAGACCAAGAAAGAAAATTATTTCTATCATGGATAGTATTTCTTTTCTACCTTTATTCGGTAGATGCAATCAAATACGGTTTATATGAATCCTTGCCAATATTTTGTATTGCGATTCTTTACCTTCTTTTATTTTATACGATCATAAGATTTAATTTTGTGAAATCTTATTACAAAGGGCACGAGATATTGTACTTTACATATAAATTGTCTCTAATACCAGTTGCATTGGGTCTTATTCAAATATTTTATCCAGCATTGTACTATCAGAATTTTAATTCATATATACCTTTTATCAATATTGTTTCAACAAATGCACCTGTAGGATGGATTGAAAGTGGAAGAATTACAGGGCCAGCAACATTATCCAATTGGCTTGCAATCTTTATTGGATATATTATGATATTGTGTTTATATTTTTTTAAAATAACTAAAAATAAAAAACATATTATTTACCTTTTTGCCTTGTACATAATTGGAATATTTACATATACAAGAAGCTTTATATGGGGTATATTCCCCTCTATAATAATAAGCTATTTTATAATTTACGGATTTATTAGGCCTAAATATTTTTTAACTAGTATATTTTTAGCAGGGACTTTTTTTGCAATATTTACAATTGTTCTTATACCATATTTACAAAAAACTCATTATAGATCCGGAATTTTTTGGGATCGTAATACAGGGTCGAAATTATCATCAAATTATTATTGTATAGTTGGGACATTAAAAAAAGATCCATTATTTGGAATTGAAAGATCTGAATATAAGCAAATAGCACATACTGCAATGTTAAAAAGCCGTGTCGACATTCTTTCTGGTTATTCAGTACAAGAAACTTTTCATAACCAAATAGCTCGGTATTTTATTTTATATGGGATTTTTGGATTATTGTTGTTTTCAATTTTTGTTTTAAACATTTTCAGGGTTATTTTCTCAATCGATAATAGAGATTTAAAATTTGTAACTTTAGCTTTATTTATTTATTTTCTTCAATACAGTTTAATGCATAACACATTAATAGTGATAGAAATATTAACATTGTTACTAATCGCAGTAATTTATAGAACAGATAAAATTTATAGAAGAGAATTAACATGAAAGGTGTAATAATCGGTGACTGGAAATGGAGAATATATGAAAAAGCGTTACATGATGGTTTTATAAACTGTGGGCATAAGGTTGATTCTCTTCAAATAAATAATAACTTTAAAAATAACACTGATAAAATACAATATAAGCTAAGAAGTGGTCCGTTAATAAATAATATAAATAGGCAGATAACCAACAAAGTGTTATCAAATGACTATGATTTTATTTTTTTCCAAAGGCCAATAATTATTAAGAAATCAACTTTAGAGAATATTAAAGAGTCTTCGCATTCAAAATTGATTTGCTATCATAACGATAACCCATTCCAACAAAAATATAACGCCTTAAAATATAGAAGATATTTTAATATATTATCATTATGTGATATTGTTTATGTTTATAGACCTTCTAACATCGTTCATGCAAAGAAATACGGTGCTAATAATGTAAAAATTTTACCTCCTTTTTATGTTAAAGGCCTTCATGATATTGAGCATAAGATTCAAAAGACTAATGATGTTGTATTTATTGGTCATTTCGAAAATGATGGCAGAGATAAAATGATTAATTACTTAATTAAAAACGATATAAATGTAAAAGTTTTCGGCGGAAAATGGGAAAAATCACTAGTACCAAAAAAGCACCGTTATCCAACCCTTTATGACAACTTGTATGTTAAGGAATTACAAAGAAGTAAAATAAGTTTGGCTTTTTTCTCTAAAATAAATAAAGATGTATATACAAGACGATCATTTGAAATACCGGCAACAAAAACTTTTATGTTGAGCGAGTATTCAAGTGAAATTGTTAAACTGTTTAAACCTGGATATGAGTTTGATTTTTTCCGAAGCAGAGAAGAACTTTATCAAAAAGTAAATTTTTATTTAAAAAATGATAAATTAAGAAAACAAATGGTGAAAAGAGCCTTTAAGAGGAATTTTGAACGAAACAACAATGTAATTGCAGAGAGTATAATAAAAGATCTGGAAAAATTAAAATAATTAAATTTATGATAAAAGCATTTATACTTCAATCATATCTGGCACCATATAGAGTTAATCTCTTTAACGAAATAAATAAGCAAAAATATATAGATTTACAACTAATATATTTTTCTAAATATGAAAAACGAAGTCTATGGCTAAATAAAATTTTTAATCCTTAATAGAATTTAATGAAATTACTCCTAATAGCAGGTGGCCGGCCTAACTTTATAAAATTTCCCCTATTTCCGAGAGCTGGACAGGCGTAATTACCCAAACGTTTATTACAAAATCGTACACACCGGCCAACACTAAGATTTTGAGCTGTCTCAAGCTTTTTCCGATGATCTTAAGATTCCAAAACCTGACTATCTTTTAAACGCCGATTCAGTTACTCACATATTTATAAGGAAGTGATGAAATGAGCCAAACAGCGAAAGCAATGCAAGTGAATGTCCCAGAGCAAGAAACAGAACCGAACCTGAAACCTTTTGAAAAACCCATTTACGTCATAAAGCCATTTTTGCCTCCTCTTTCTGAGTTTTGTGAAGGTCTTAAGGAGATATGGGACAATCAATGGCTTACTAACAATGGTCCTGTTGTGCAAAGGTTTGGACAAGAATTGTCCAATTATTTTGAGACAGACAATGTTTGTCTTTTTACAAACGGAACTCTGGCTCTACAGATCGGTCTCCAGGGAATGGGCATTTCGGGCGAGGTTATCACGACACCATTTACCTTTGTAGCTACGACACACTCCTTGTTTTGGAATAAGATCAGACCGGTGTTTGTTGATATCGAACCTGATTTCTATACGCTTGATCCGGAAAAAGTCGAAGCGGCTATAACGCCTTGGACGACCGCTATTTTAGCTGTACATGTGTTCGGCCATCCCTGCAAGGTTAATATTCTTGCTGATATTGCGCGCAGACACAACCTGAAACTGATTTATGATGCGGCCCATGCATTTGGTGTGCGTGTCGGTTACAAACCCATTGCACTTTATGGTGATATGAGCATGTTTAGTTTCCATGCCACCAAACTTTATCATTCAATCGAAGGGGGAATGCTGACTTTCCAGGATTCAGGAATAAAAAGCATTTTTAATTATCTGAAGAATTTCGGTTTCGAAAACGAAGTTGAGGTAGTCATGCCAGGTACCAATGCCAAAATGAACGAAATGCAGGCACTGATGGGCAGTATGGTATTAGGTCATGTTAATGACATTATAGAAAAGCGTAGACAAATTACCGGTATTTATCGCGAAAAGCTTGAAAATGTTTCCGGTATTTATTTAAGACCCAAACTGCCAAAAGACGTTGGCTACAATTATGCGTATATGCCTGTTGAGGTAGATGAAAAAGAGTTCGGTATGAGCAGAGATCAATTTTACGAAAAATTAAAGGAATATAACATCTTCTCAAGGCGATATTTCTATCCGCTGATTTGTGATTATGCCTGTTATAAAAGTGTCGCTGTTAAAGATCCCCTAACAGTGGCAAGAAAAGCTGCGGATAGGATTTTGACACTGCCGATTTATTATGATCTTGCCTTAAAAGATGTCCAAAAGATTTGTGATATTATTATTGCGATCAGGCTAAAACAGGTGAACCATCAAAAATCCGAACTTGCTGCATAAAGGAGAAATAATGTCCACATCGTTTCTCACAAAAGATGAGCTACTTTCTTTAGGATTAAAGAAAATTGGAGATAATGTCTTAATTAGCAGAAAAACAAGCATTTATAATCCAGGTGTTATCGAAATAGGAGATAATGTTAGGATTGACGACTTTTGTGTACTTTCAGGAGGGACTGGTATTAATCTCGGAAGTTTTATTCATATTAGTTGCTTTTCGGCCCTTTATGGAGGTGCGGGTATAGTCATAGAAGATTTCTGTACATTATCTACTAGGGTAACTGTCTTTTCGGAATCGGATGACTTCTCTGGAATGTCAATGACTAACCCGATGGTCCCAGTTCATCTTAAACCAAAATACCATAAGGAAGCTGTTGTGCTGAAACGACACACAATCGTTGGCGTAAACTCAACAATTCTGCCAGGTGTTATAATTGAAAATGGTGTTGCTGTTGGAGCACATTCTCTTGTGACAAAGAACTGCGAAAAATGGTCAATTTATTTTGGAACTCCAGCCAGGAAGATTAAACCAAGAAATAAAGAGCTTTTACAGTTAGAAAAACAATTGTTGAACGAAATCATATCGAAAGATGATTGTTAAGCTGCTTATAACGAGTGACAAATTTAGAGAAGTAGCCAAAAAAGGCGATGCCCCAAAAAATAAAGTCCAGTCTCAGGTATATTAAAAGATCAGCAAAACTGAGATGAGACCTAACATAATTAATCATGGGTAAACCCCCGGCTTTGCCGGAGTTCACTGAATCGTACAAACGCGATTGGAAGAAACATCTTCCTGAAATATGTCAGACGGATTAAAAAGCAAAACATTAAGTGCTTTTTTCTGGAGCTTTTTGGAGCGCTTTGGACAGCAGGGAATCCAGTTTGTCATCTCGATAATTCTGGCCCATTTGCTTTTCCATGAATGGTTCGGCCTGATTGCCATGCTGGCAATATTTATGGCGATTGTCAGTCCTTTATCAACAGAGGGTTCGGTCAGGCGCTGATCCAGAAACAAGAGTTAACTCATATTGATGAATGCTCGATATTTTATTTCAACATCCTGTACGTCTAATTGCCGAGCTAATAGTAACCGACTTAGGTGATTCTAAGTGATAATTTTTCCATGTCATTTTGCCTCCTTGATACATGTTAGCCGCAATACTATTGAATTGGAGTTAACTATATGAAATTGAAAGATTTTTATAAATTAGTAATTTGGGACATGTTAAATCCATTTCTATTGAGGTTAAAAAAACATAAGAAATATAAAATTGATCCTTCCTTTACTGGAATTAATATGGGAGGTGGGCTTGATAACCCACACAATTGGTTAAGTGTTGATGGAGGAGCAACACACTTTTTAGTAAAAAAAGTCCCTAAATTTTTCACAGCAAGATTCTTTAAAAATTTCAATATGGTAGATAATTATAGTTTTGATGAATATTATGTAAAATTAAAGTCTTTCAAATCAATTCATTTTGATCTTTGTAATGGGCTCCCTTTTGAAAATGAATCTATATCTTATATATTCTCATCTCACCTTATCGAGCATTTATTTAAAAAAGATTGTGAATTTTTATTAAAAGAATGCTATCGAGTTTTAAAATCTTGTGGCTTAATTAGAATTTGTGTTCCTTCATTAGATGATGAAGTTGTTGCTATTAAGGAAGCAATTGCTGAATATGAAAATGGAAATATAAACAAAATACAAAAATATGTTACTTCTGATATAGTTGGCTATAAAAGTAAGTTTAGCAACCATCGTTATATGTATAACTATGAAAAGCTTCATAAATTACTTCATAACAAAGGCTTTGTGGAAATAGAAAGAAAAAATTATAAACATGGAAATATACCTGATGTGAGGTTATTAGATTCGCGGGATGGAATTATTGTTGAAGCGAAAAAGCCGTAATCTCATAAAATTAGTTTAATTGTAGAGATAATACCTATCATTATAGGATTACCCATCGTTGATCGACCACAAACATAACCTTTAAATGTATAAAGTGCGTGGCGTTTCGTCTGGTATTGTATAGAAAAGTCCGACAAAAAAATACCTAGCGAGCTAAAGTGAGGCCTGATGAACGACAATTATATTTAAGGTTCAACGACAATTAAAATTGCGGGTCG
>CAZBOB010000081.1:0-16245 GCA_964492995.1 uncultured Desulfobacteraceae bacterium
TCGTTATCAAGGGCTCGCAGTAGACGACTACGGCTTCGCCCTTGATGCCTCAAATCTGGGGCATCCTCGACTTTCGCTCATTTAGGGTAATAGATAAAGTTCTTTATGGGCATTTCCGATATTATCAAAGGAAGTTATCCCTGTTACACCCTGAAAGTCTTGAAGGTTTCGGAATCGGAGATTGTATAGCTCATTTCATTTTGACATGCAAACTTATTTGTTTTATACTAAATTTTATTCGATTGTCTCATAAAAAGTCAGGAAAGCGATTTTTTTAATAGAGTGTTAAATATTTGGTAAAACAGTAAATTTTGGTTATCTAAACCCTAAATCTTAAAACCTAAAACGTGATAAATTCAATTTATTACGAATTTGTTTTATTTCTTTGCTATCCGGATACATCCAAATCAAATTCCGGGCACTTAAAGATTTCCGGTTAATACAAATTCAAAATACTGGTAATGAAAATGGAAAATGCAAAAAAACATTTTGCAATATCTGAACTTGCCAAAGAGTTTGATGTCAGTAAACGTCATATCCGTTTTTGCGAGGAAAAAGGGCTTATATCCCCCAGGATCACTAAATTGAACCGTCGCATTTACAGTAGGTATGATCGTGCACGGTTAAAACTGATTTTTCATTGTGTGCTCATCGGTTACTCTCAGGATCAAATTGTCGAATTGATCGGCATCCCTGATGCTGGTCTGAACGAAATGGACCAGATCAAAAAAGGCTTGGAATATGGGGAGGGAATGATCGAGAAACTCGATATTCGTCGAAATGAGCTGAGTTTTCATCAAAGAACCAGCATCATAAACGAGATTAAACTGCTGCGTGTATATATAAAAGAGATTAAAGCCATAACGTTTGAAACTTCAGATGAATCTGAAGCAAAACCCCTTATACAGGATAAGAAGAGTAAAGATAAAACGCGCAAACCAGTTGAAAAAATAAAACCGGAGGTTGAAAGAAGACCCGGGCGGCAACCTGTCAGGATGATGTCAATATATATTGCCGGATTGGCGATAGTTCTCATCATCGGGGGCTTTTTTTATTTTCAGGGCAGTAAAAAAAAGACTGAAACGACATATCTGGTCCAAAAGGATCAGACCGAAACAGAAACACAGCCCGTGTATCATGATCGTGTACCAATAGACAATACCGGCGACCCGAAAGGTCTGACCCCTACCCCCCCCGAACCGCCTGCATCAACTTTACTTTCGCAGCAGGAGTTAACAGAGGAATCAAGGGAATCGGCCGGCCAGAAGCTTCCCAAAGATCAAGCTGAATCGGCTGTTTTATCGAACAAATTAGCCCCGGCGCCCACTTCTAAAATTTCTCCGGTTCCCCTTAAGACACCTCCTGCCCATGAAAAACAGGAAACCGTCAGCCTGTCGAACTTGAAGGCTTTGGAAGTTGAAATAAAGGAATCCACGGCAATAGAGGAATCGGATATTAAAGAGCCGTTAGTCACTGCTGAAACAGATAAGTCAGTGACTCAAGAGCGTAAAGCAGAAAGTCCCGGCGTTGTTGAGGAGAGTAAACAATCTAACCCGCAAAAATATAAAGAGATTTTGGCCTCTAAAGAAAAAATCCTTTCTCAACAAGACCAGAAAGACCGGTTGGAATCCTTTTTGCGTATCTATTGCCGGGCATATGAAAGTAAAGATCTTGACAAATTTGCCAGCCTTTTTACTCCTGATGCCACTGAAAACAACACTTCTTTTCAGGACATGCTGCCGAACTATCGAAAAAACATGGAAAACATCGAATCGTTTAACTACCGGATTGAACTGGTTGATTATTCTTTACAGAATGATACAGGAAACATTAGAATTAACGGAAAATATTTCACCCGCTTTCTTTTGCATGAAGGGACATGGGAGGAAAACAGCGGCAGTATTTCCATGGAGCTTATTACAAGCGGTGATTCATACCTGGTAAAGCGGCTTAACTATGGTAAATAGCACGGATATTTCAAAGCCAAAATACCCGCATCCGCAAAGCCCGTATTTTCCCTTGGGTTTTTATCCCGCCTAATTCGAATATTTTACGTATATGTTTTTATATGAAGATGCCAATGTCAAAAACAACCCATGTGTTATTGATCGTTTTGACGCTTATTTTTCTTGATGCCGGTTTTACCGCAAACAACCTTGGAGCCTCTCAATTCCTCCCCAACGCTCAAACTGCTCCATGGCTTCGGACTCAATGTTTTCAGACGGCTTGGGTTTGTCATTACCTGAATCCGGGAAAACTAAATATGCTACACCCTCTCTAACACCGCCCCACCTGGGATCAGAGTCAATCCCGAGATTGTCCGCAAGACGTATGGAACCTTCGCCGATTTTATTGCATGGGCCAATATCTGCATAGATAGCAGAACTTTGCAAATCCTTTCGAAGGTTAATGACAACTCCCAGGTCACCGAGACGGGCGCCGCCGGAGAACCCCATAGGTAATACAAAGTATGGCACCCGGCGCGAATCAACGTAGCGCCCCGGTTCTGTTATCGGTTTGGTTGGATCAAACAAAGCCGTGGTTGATATATAGAATCCGGGAAACGGATCGGAGGGCTCTTGGACAATAGGGACGCCATTTCTCCTGCCATTATGAGTTACTAAAGACCGCCAGTTACCCGGTCTGCCGGCGTTTGCAAGAAAATCGATCCCTTTATCTTCAGGATGATAAGTGTTTGGCGCTCCATCTGCACTAATGGACATCCCTGAAACGAAAAGCAAGGCTCTGCTATCCGAAATCTCCCAAACGGGCACGCCCCCTACTTCAAACTTTATTGATTTCCGGCACGCAGGCGGTGGTGTGTTTACAGGCTCAATGGTATGACTTTTCGAAAAACTGTCATTGCGGTATGGAATTGTTAAACTCACGATCACCAGGGTGAAGAAAAAAATTGCTCCTGGAATTTTAGTTTTCATTTTGTTTTTCCTGAACGGCTAACTTGAATGTGGCATAGAGCGGGAAATGATCTGATGGATAAAGACCGTCAATTGTATCCCTGATGACCATGCTTTCTTGTTTGATAATTTTTCCGCGATAAAGAATCCAGTCTATATAATCTCCGTTAATATTCCCCGTAAATCCATGATGGGTTCCTGGAAAGGGTTTTTTAAACGCGTTTTTAAAAAAACATTCCTTTTCCTCTGGTTTCCGACTATGGCCGGTGAAGATGTTATAGCAGGGACTAAAGGGAATGGCATTAAAGTCTCCGACCATAATTACAGGAACGTCACTCGGAAAACGCAGTAACCGATCCATAATCAGTTTGGCGCTCTTGGTTTGGACCGAGGTATCAAAGTCAAAATGGGTATTGACACATATGATCATATGGCTGCCGCTTTTGAACATACCGATGGTGCATTGTCTCGGCCAGCGGCTTTCCCGGAAACGGCTCGGTATGGTGGGTGTTGGACTCAAAAAAAAATGTTCTCGATAGATGCAGGTCCAGGTTTTTTTATAAAAGATAATGATGTCTTGCCAGAAGGACGGTGATGGGCTACGCTTGCCGATAAAATCGTATTCCGTCAGAATTTCATTCAGAAAATCTGTCTGGAAATCATTCGCTTCCTGAAAACCGATAAAGTCTGAACGATATTTTTCAAAAAGATAGGGAAAGCCCTTCTTGCGGTATTGCCAGCTATTGGGTCCGTCGTCTGCCAATCCAAAACGCAGGTTAAATGTCAAAACAGAAAGCATGGCTTTATTTGAGTTAAATAGGACACAGATTTTCGCAGATGTACACAGGTAATAATTTTTTATGAACTAATGACGATTAACTCGTAAAAAGTCCAATTTAGACGGTTTCGTAAAAAGTTCAAATTCAAGGCGTGCAAATTTTGTAATTATGAGGCGTACTTATCGTACGTTGAATGATTACGAAATGCAGCACAACGCAGAAGTTGGACTTTTTACGAGACCGTCAATGACGATTAACCTCAAGAAGATCGAGATAATTTGCAAGGTCGAACCTGATATTTATAAAATTGCTGAATGTGACATCATAAAAAGGCAGGTTTGATTTCTGCCTGATGACATCAAATATTGCAAGGTAATTAAGAAGAATTCTTTTTTTCCACTTAAGGCCGATTTGGGATGCCAATTTCTTAATATCGTCCTTTTGACCCTCGATCTCGAGAAAGTCACCATAAGGCATCGTATCCAGGCAGAGGTGGGTACTGTTCAACATAAAAGTTTCACGCCATTTTTCGTATACCTGTTCTTCCCGGAACCCCAAAGATTCCAGAATATGTTTCATGGTGGTAAAATCGCTGACTTCAACTTCCAGCTCTCTTAATATTTTAAATTGATCGTCTTTAAAAGGAGGTTCGGATTTAAAAGTAAGGATTGTTTTTGTATCCTGGCGGAGTCGCAGGAGAGATTTTTTTTCAATCAGATGGTTATCGGCATCGTCAAAGCGTATATTTGTTTCAAAAACCCGTCCCCTGGACACCCCACCGAACTCAATAATCCGGTCACGTATGTGGTCCATATCCGATAAATAAAATTTTACTTCGATTTCCAAATTTTCCATGAAACACCATTTCAAACAGATTTTCTATTACAAATATATATGGCATGAGACCTTCTATTTGTCAAATTTCGCTTTTTCCGGCTTTTAAATCGTATCACTATTCAAGTATATTGGTAAGCGTTAAATAAAAATAAAATTATAATATATTTGCGATGGGTTACATGAAATATACAATGTGCGGGATTCCCTGTACCGGGAAAGAAAGAATTTCCCGGTTTTTCTTGTCAAGCGTTTTATTGTGATATATGTTTACATACTGTAATCTATCGATAAAAAAGATATTTTTTACAGTGAATAAAAATGGCTCGGGATATTTTTTAACAAGGTGAGCATCGAACACAGAAAGAGTGACTTGGACGTAATAATGAATTTCTGGAGGTTATCATGACTGGGAAGAAAAGATCTTTTTTTCAGAACAAGTGTAGATACCGTCAGTTATGGCCTGGCGCTGAGCGCTCTGCTGGCAAAAAGGCAGCTTAAAATGAACCGAATTTATATTTTGATATAGCCAAATAACTCGGTGCCAGGCCAACTTTTCCAATATCCGATACTATTTTCAAAAAGCTAAAAAGGGTAACTTCTCAATAAGTTCTGGTGTATGAAATAATCATATTGACCCGGCTCCATAATGGTACTTATAAATTAATCTTTTCCATTGACACAGACACAATTTTTATTTATCTATCAAAGTTTCTAGATTCAGAGGAGAAAATCATAGTGAAAAAATATACATATAGTGCAAAAAATACCGACAACAAGGGCAAATGGTATGTTGTTGATGCCCAAGATAAGGTTCTGGGGAGACTTGCCAGTACCATAGCTGCCCGCCTGCGGGGAAAACACAACCCTCTTTATACCCCTCACGTCGATACCGGTGACTGGGTTGTGGTTGTTAATGCGGATAAGGTTGTCATGACCGGAAAAAAATGGCAGCAGAAACAATATTATCGGCACAGCGGTTACATCGGGGGGCTTAAGACGATTACCGCTCAGAAACTATTGGAAAAAAGGCCTGAAGATCTTGTCCGTTTTGCCGTCAAGGGTATGCTGCCAAAGAACAGACTGGGAAGAAAGCTTTTTAAAAAGTTGAAGGTTTATTCGGGTAATCAACACCCTCATGAGGCCCAGCAGCCTGAGATTCTTGACCTTTAGAAGATCAAGCTAAATTTCTTTAATTTTCGGGGAATTGTATGGAAAAAGAAAACGTTTATTATGCTACGGGAAAACGAAAGAGTGCTATCGCGAGAACCTGGATAATGCCGGGGAACGGGGAAATTACCGTTAATGATCGCCCCATGGATGATTATTTCAAGGTTGAGGTGGTAAAAACAATTGTAAAACAGCCGCTGGTTTTGACCAATACTCTTGAATCATTTGATGTAAAAGCCCGTGTTACCGGTGGAGGTTTTTCAGGGCAAGCCGGTGCAATTCGACATGGCATCACCAAGGCGCTGATATTGGCTAACCCTGAGCTCAGGAAGGCATTGAAAAAAGCCGGCTTTGTTCGGCGTGACGCCAGGATCAAGGAAAGAAAGAAATACGGCCAGAAGGGTGCACGGGCACGGTTCCAATTTTCAAAACGTTAAGATTTATTATATTCTTCATTTCCGGAAGGGAACAGGGAGCACCCTGTTCCCTTTGTTTTTACGACCAAAATAAATTCTTCATGAAATATTCGGGCTAACGGTTCTTCCACTCAGGCTCCCTTTTTTCCAAAAAAGCCAGCATGCCTTCCTGTGCATCTTCGGCAATGCAGTTCATGACAATTGCATGGGTTGCGATATTGTAAGCTGACGGGGTATCCAGGTCCACCTGGTTATAAAAAGTTCGCTTTCCGAAAGCAAGAGTATACCGGCTGTATTGAGCGATTTCCATGGCCCAGTTTCTGGCCTGTTCCACAAGTTTGTCCGGAGCAACTATTCTGTTTATGAGTCCGAACCTTTCCGCTTCCTCAGCCGAAATAAAACGACCCGTCAAGAGCATTTCCAAAGCCCTTCGTCGCCCCACAGCCCGTACCAGGGGAACCGAGGGGGTGGAACAGAAAAGACCTATTTTTACACCCGGGGTGGCAAACTGAGCCCCGGTTTCCGCAATGGCAAGGTCGCAGGCGGCAACCAGCTGGCATCCCGCTGCCGTTGCGATGCCATGAACCTGAGCAATCACCGGCTGCGGCAGTTTGAAAAGCGTTTGCATCATCTCTGCGCATACTGAAAAAATCTTGTGAAAATGCGGGACACCCAGGTCTGCTCCTACCATTTCCTCAAGATTATGCCCTGCACAAAACGCCGGGCCGTTTCCCCTGATGACAACAACATGGATATCCTGATCTTGTTCTATAATTTTAAGCTTATCCAGCATATTTTTCATCAATTCCAGAGAAAGTGCATTACGTTTCTCAGGCCGGTTTAATGTAAGCCACGCCATGGGGCCGTCTTTATCCAACAATACAGGTTCCATGTTAACGCCTCCTTGCAATATTTCAGAACTCCTGACCTGTATACGTAATTTCAACGTGATATGAAGGTTTAGTCGTAATTTCAGATGCAACAATTTGAACATCGAACATCGAACGTTCAACGTCGAACGTCGAATGTGGAAGGCGCTTCGCTTTGTCTTTATTATAAATGGTAGAATACATTATTCGATGTTCAAAGTTCGATGTTCGATGTTCGACGTTCATCTTTTATATGCCTTCAAGGTGTGGATTCTTCATTAAAATATGTTGAATCTGAATTTACACTAGGTCAGTAGCCCTGCATTTAGATTTTAGGTTTTATTTGTTTGCAGCTTTCCAGCATCTTGCAAAGTGTTTTTCCCCGACTTTTTCAAAGCCGATGTTTTCTTCCAGACAACGGGGTTCCTCAATGGGGCACCTTCCCTGAAAACGGCATCCTTTAGAGGTCATCGGATAATCATAAAGATCCGGTTCCAGGAGCTTTATTTTATGTCTTTTACCCGGCACAGGATCGGGAATGGCCGAAAGCAGTGACAGGGTATAGGGATGACAAGGGTTTTCAAAAAGCTCCTCGGCGGGTGCGGACTCCATGATCTGGCCCTTGTACATGACAGAAATCGTGCTGCACAGATAACTCACCACATTGAGATCGTGAGAGATAAAAAGATAGCTTAATCCCAGGCGATCCTGAAGATCTTTTAAAAGATTAATGATCTGGGCCTGTATGGATACATCCAGAGCCGAGATCGGTTCATCACATACAACCAGTGAGGGGTCCACGCTCAGGGCACGTGCGATGCAAATGCGCTGGCGCTGTCCGCCGCTGAATTCATGGGGATATCGATCTGCGCTGTCCGGAGACATGCCCACCATTTTGAGGAGTTTTTCAAGGCGCTCTTTTCGTTTTTCACCCCTTTTAATACCCAGAATTCGCAGTCCTTCCTCAATGGACAAGCCGGTAGTCATCCGGGGATTTAATGAGCCGAACGGGTCCTGAAAAACGATTTGAATCTCTTTTCGAAGGGGTTTCATATCTTTTTCGGTAAATTCACCGATATCAATCCCTCGAAAGATAATTTTTCCGTGATCCGGCTCCAAAAGTTTCAAAATGAGTCTGGCAACGGTTGTTTTTCCGCAGCCGCTCTCTCCCACCAGACCCAGGGTTTTTCCCTGTTCGATTTCAAGGCTCACGTCATCAACGGCTTTAACCCATCCGGCGATTTTCTGAAAAAAACCTCTGCGTATGGGAAAGTATTTTTTCAGGTTTTGTACACACAGGATAATCTGTTTGTCTTTACTCTTGGATTTCATTTATTTGCATCCGTCTCCCCCTCAAACAGGACGGGGCAGCGGGCCAGGTGTGCCTGGCCGTAATCACACATCTTTGGATATTTTTTGCCACAGATTGGGATTGCATGAGGACATCTGGGATGAAAGGGACAGCCCTCAGGCTTGTAGGCCGGGTTCGGCACCGTGCCGGGGATGCTGAAAAGCCTTTTCCCCCGTTTTGATCGGCTGGGAAGTGATGCAAGGAGCCCCTGCGTATACGGGTGCCGGGCATCATCAAAGATCTGAGCCGTATTCCCCTGTTCCGTGACGATGCCGGAATACATGACATAAACCCGATCGGCAATATTTGCCACTACACCAAGATCATGGGTAATATATAGTACGGACATGGATCGTGTTTTCTGAATGGATTTAAGCAGCTGCAAAATTTGAGCCTGTACGGTCACATCAAGGGCGGTGGTGGGTTCGTCGGCGATAATCAGATCCGGATCACATGCCAGAGCCATGGCAATCATGACCCGCTGTCTCTGCCCGCCGCTGAGCTGGTGGGGATAATCTTTAAGTCGCTGAACAGGTGAGGGGATACCCACGTCTTTCAATAGCTTAATACAGCGGTCACGCAATTCTCCGGCCCATATGTTTTTATGGATTCTGATTGCCTCGCCGATCTGATCTTCTATGTTAAAAACAGGATTCAGCGATGTCAGCGGTTCCTGGAATACCATGGCAATACGATTTCCGCGAATCTTCTGCATATATTCTTCGTCGAGTTCCAGCAGGTTTTTGCCTTGGAACAGAATTCGACCCCCTGCTATTTCCCCGGGAGGTGTTGGGATGAGACCGAGTATGCTGAGTGCGGAAACCGTCTTTCCACATCCGGATTCCCCCACAAGACAGACAGTCTCTTCTTGCCGAATCTCGAAACTGATACCATCTACGGCACGGGCGCAGTCGTGGCCGGATCGAAAATACACTTTTAAATCCTGGACAGAAATCAAACTTTTGTTATCTGTCATTTTAGCACTTTTTCTTTATTTTTAGGCACTTTAGCTCACTTTAGGCATTTTAGGCACTCTTTTGGGTATAAATTGATTCTGTAAGCATTAGCAAAAGTTATGTTGGAAAAATCTAGATGGTGATATTCTAGTTTTTCAGAGTCTTTCTCTGAGTTTTGGGTTCAATACATCCCTGAGACCTTCACCAAAAAGGTTAAAAGAGAGTACCACAATAAGAATTGCAATGCCCGGTATGAAGGTAAGCCAGGGTGCATCAAAGATGAAATTTTTGCCGTCTG
Organism: uncultured Desulfobacteraceae bacterium; assembly: GCA_964492995.1. Taxonomy (GTDB): domain Bacteria; phylum Desulfobacterota; class Desulfobacteria; order Desulfobacterales; family UBA11574; genus S5133MH16. Next base: position 9,589 of record CAZBOB010000081.1, read on the forward strand.
AAAGGATGTTTCCCCAGGTGGCGTGGGGGGGCGGCACACCGAATCCCAGAAAGCTCAAGCCGGCTTCCGTTAAAATGGCCGTAGCAATACCGATGGTAGCGGAGACCAGCACCGGCGCAATGGCATTGGGCATCATGTGGCGAAAAATGATCCTGAAGTTGCCGGCGCCGAGCGTCTTTACAGCCGCCACAAAATCCTGTTCTCTTAAAGAGAGAAATTCAGCCCTGACGAAACGCGTGGTCCCCATCCAGCTGGTCAACCCGATAACGATCATAATATTATATATGCTTGCAGGGAGAAGCGCTACCACGGTCAGAATCAGAAAAAAACTCGGGAAACAGAGCATAATATCCACGATTCTCATGATCAGTGTGTCTACGGAGACAGTGTTTTTACGGAAAACTTTTGTCCATGATGACAACGTTTTTTCCCTTGATCTGTTTTTGGTCGATAAAGAATAAAAAATGTATGCCAGAGTGAGACATAAAAGCGCTGCACCGAAACGAATAAAATTGGCCGTTACCAGGGCCGCCCCCGAAATCAAAAGAAACGTCACTAGAACATGATCGACCCTGAGATGGTGTTGCCCAAAATATCCCGCTATTCCGCCCATGAATATACCGATGAGTACAGATATCCCGACGGCCACAAAACCAACGGTTAGAGAAACCCAGGCGCCCTGAAGCATTCTTGCAAAAACATCCCGTCCCAGATCATCGGTTCCCATCAGGTAAAACCCCAGGTATGGAATCTCTTCACGCCGCAACGAATCAAGATTCGGTTTTGCAAGGGGCGGACGCAGCTTTTCTTGAAGACGGATCATGGCAGGATCGAATAAAGGGTCCGGTCCGGAAGTCATAAAGAGACCCACAATTGCGCAGCAGAAAAAAAGGATGAAGATAAAGAGCCCCAGGATGGCCAGCCGGTTTTGCTTGAAAAGAAGCCAGAATTCCTGCAGCCGGGTCCGTTTTGGAGCCAGAGACGTTTCGAATTGAAAATCTTCATTAAACCATTTTTCTTCTATGTTCATTACAGACGTATCCTTGGATCCACAATTAGGTAAAGAAGATCTGAAATAAAAGTGCCGGCCAGTACCAGGAGGGCTGAAACAAAATTAACCGTCAGAATAACCGGGTAATCTCTGGCCAGAATCGCCTCATAGGCCATCCGTCCCATCCCCGGCCAGGAAAATATCGATTCGATGATAACCGAGCCTCCGATCAGACCCGGTAAAATAAGTCCGAACATGGTTACAAAAGGAAGCAGGGCATTTCGCAGAGCATGCTTATAGTGGACCTGTTCCGGTGGAAGTCCTTTGGCCCAGGCCGTACGAATATAATCCTGGCCTTCCACTTCGAGCATCTGACTTCGTACATACCGGGAAAGGACTGCAATTCCTCCGGTGGCGCCCAGCACAGAAGGGAGGAGCAGATGCCAGATCCTGTCCATGAATATGTACGGCAGGGAAGCACCGTCTCCGATTCCGAAAGTTTCCATGCCGATAACCGGAACATGGAATTGGTTCACCACGAAAATAATCAGGACGTAAGCAAAAAAGAAACCGGGAATGGAAATCAGAAGATACGATAAAAATGTGGCACTCCGATCATAGAATTGACCCCTGAAAATGGCCGATCTGATGCCGATAGGAAAAGAAAGGGTCCAGGTAATAATTGTACCCACAATAAACAGGGGCAGACTGTTTAAGAATCGTTCCCATATTTTTTTAAGGACCGATTGATTGTCCTTCCAGGAAACGGTTTCCCCGGTAAAAAGGTCCTTGTAAAAATAAAGATATTGAACATGAAGCGGCTTGTCCAGATGAAACTCTTTTTGAAATCGTTCCACGACTTCAGGAGTGAACTTGGGATTCATCGGATCCACCTGGCTCGGCTTGCCGGGCGCAATATGAATGATCAAAAAAGATACAATTGAGACGAAAAACAGAGTAATGATCTTCTGGATAACACTGCGTCCGATAAATGATATCATGGTCTATCCCTCATCCATAAAGCCGGGGGCCTTTGGAAGCTTTATCCATTTGTTAAAATAAAAACTATAATTTCCGGTTTTCGTGGGTTTTATCTTTTCATAGCGTATGTGTCCGGCGTCATCGATCGTCTTTATCACGATACGTTTGTCTAAAACGGCCGTCCATTTTCCCACATAAAGAAACGTGTACGGCTGTTCTTTTGCAATAATTTCATGAAGCCTGTGGCAGTATTCGACCTGCCGGTTGTGATCATATTCCTGCCTGATCTTTATGATGAGATCGTCGGCTTCTTTGTTTTTGAAACTTACAAAATTGAGCTGATACGGATTTGTCTGGCTTGAATGCCATATCTGATATAGATCCGGGTCTATTCCCATTTGCCAGCCCAGGATCAGGGCATCAAAATCTGCCTTGTTCACGCGTTCCTGGATAAATACAGACCACTCTAAAAGATCCGTATGGACATCGATTCCGATCTGCTTCCATGCGTCCTGGGCAATTGCCAGTATGGCTTTACGGAGATCGTTGCCGTTGTTGGTAATGAGGGTGAATTGGAATTTATTGCCGTCTTTTGTCATCCATCCCTGTTTATCGGGTTTCCAGCCGGCCGCCGCTAACAGGGTTAACGCCCCCTTGGGATCGTAAGGAACCGGTTCGATATTGTGGTTATAATAATCGGTCTGTTTGACAAAAGGACCGGTGATTCGCTCTCCCTGACCATAAAGCACATAGTTGATAATCTTGTCCATATCAATTGCCATACCGAGCGCCCTTCGTACTCTGGGATCATCAAAGGGCTTGCGCCGGATGTTGTAGCCGATATAGGTGTAGCCTAAAGCCGTGCCGGAAAAACTCTGGAACCTTTGGTCTTTTTCCAGTCGTTTTACCTGATGGGGTTGAACATCGTAGCCGTCGATGGTGCCGGCATAAAATTCCATTTCCTGAGTCAGCCGATCCGGTATCACCCGAAAGACATATTTTTTATAGTTGGGCGGTCCTTCCCAGTAGCCGTCAAAACGATCCAGGATAATGTACTGATCCGATTTCCACTCCTGAAACCGGAAAGGTCCGCACCCGATGGGATGCCGGTTGAAGCGGCTCTGGCGCATGGAGAACGTGTTCGGGTCTTTCCCGAGACGGTGAGCTTCCTTTTTAAGAGCGTTATGATTGAGCAAATGCTCGGGGAGGATTCCCATGCTCCAGGTTCCGATGGCAGGAGAATAGAGTCGCTTGTAAACGATTTTTACGGTCAACGGATCCATAACTGTAACAGATTTAACCGGCTCATAATCAGCAATACGAGGGGAAAGATTTTTCGGATTCATGATCGATTCATAGGTAAATTTGACATCATAGGCATCAAATAGATGGCCGTCATGAAACCTTACCCCGGGCCTTAAGTGAAACAAAAGAACCGGATTGTGCTCAATAGCAGGTAACAGCTCACCGGCATATTTATCTAATCTTCTCTTTTCGAGCTCGGAATCAGACATCAGATACTTTTTGCCGTTAAAGGATTCAAAGTAATTTTTACCCAGCAGCTGTGAAAGGTTTTGGAAAAAATCCGGGTCCACCCGATTAAGAACAAGTTTTATCCTGGCAGGCGCTGCTATGCTGATTTTAATATTTTTTTGTTTTCCGGTGGTTGGATCTTTGAACGGCTTCGTAACCCACGAGGTTTTAGGCGGAAGAACAGAAATGTTCGTGATGCATCCCAGAGAATCTTTGAGCTCTCTATTTTTTGTTTGATTCTTTTGTTTGGATTTTTTGATAAAATCTACCAGGGTTTCCGGGTCTGCCCTACCCAATTGCGGTACGTCGGCGGATGGGTTGACATAAAAATAGGCTTCCTCGAACACCTCCCATGATGTTGCCAGACGCCCTCTGAACCGTAACTGCTCATCCCTGTCGATGAGGCCCTCAAATACCATGTTTTCGATGCTGCTGCTTGCCGAATCTGCCGTGAGAATGGGATTCAGCAGGCTGGCATCACCAATGGATCCGGTAATATACTCATTGAGGCGTTCGGGATTTCCCTTTGTCTGCTCATCATAGGTGGGCACCCAGAAATATGACTGTAACAAAACGATAATGAGAAGTATAGGTGCAAAAATGAGGAAGCGTCTAATGGTCATAGTGCTGTCTTAAACGGTAACGTTTTTTTTGGAAGCAACATCGGGATTAATTGAAACCTTAAGAGATTCAAGTTTTTGAGTCAAGTGAAAATGCGCTGTGGGACAGGGCAAACGCATTTGAATCCCAATACAGGGAGAACGCTCCACGCCGTCGCTACGCTGCACCGAAACCAAATGCGTTTACCCTGCGCTGTGGGAAACACTCAACTGATCGGGGGAGGCCGGGTGAGAGGGAATAAAAAAATAAACGATTGACTAATTCAATCAATTTTGAAATTTTCGGACAGATGATCGGATAAACGAAAAAACCGCAAAGGAGCAACCGGGTGCAAGAGCACAGACATGGCTGGATTTCCGTTTTTTTATTTTTACCATAATCCAACAAAATCTTTACCCGGAAGGTGGAGCATCAGCACAATGAAGCGATTTTTCAAGATTGTCATTTTAGCGGTTATTTTTGTAACGGTAGCGGTTTTAGGTGCCTGGTGGTTTATAAAAGAGAAAGAGAACCCGTCCGGAGCCGAACTCAAGGTCTACGGAAATATCGATATCCGCGACGCAAACCTTGCGTTTAATGAACAGGAGCGTATTGCCCGGGTTTTGGTGGAAGAAGGCGATCGTGTTGCGGCAGGCCAGGTTCTGGCGCGGCTTCAGACCCATCGACTGGAAGCCCAAATCAGGGAGGCGGAGGCCCAAATTGCCGCCCAGAAGGAGGTGGTGAAGCGGTTCGAAGTCGGGACCCGCTGGCAGGAGATTGAACAGGCCCGCGCCGAGGTGTCGGCGGCTAAGGCAAAGGTCCGGAATAACAGGCAGAATTTCGAACGTATCAAAAAAACGTCAGGGGCCGGGGCCACGAGCGAACAGGCTTTGGACAATGCCCGGGCTCAGTTGGATGTGGATCAGGCACAGCTCGAAGTCAAGGAAAAGGCGCTTAATCTGGCCCTGGAAGGCCCCCGCAAGGAAGACATTGCCGCCGCCAGGAACAACCTGGAGGTTCTCAACGCTTCTCTTGAGTTTTTAAAGATAAGGCTTGCGGATATGACCCTTATATCACCCGCATCGGGTGTGATTCAAAACCGGAATCTGGAACCCGGAGAAATGGCGAGCCCGGAACGGCCGGTTGTCACCCTGGCGTTGACCGACCCAAAGTGGGTAAGGGCCTATGTGCCGGAGCCGGATCTCGGCCGCATCAAACTCGGCATGAAGGCTAAGATCTTGAGCGATTCGTTCCCGGATCAAAGTTTTGAAGGCTGGATCGGCTTTATTTCTCCTGTGGCCGAATTTACCCCGAAAACCGTGGAAACAGAGGATCTGCGAACAAAGCTGGTGTACGAGGTGAGGGTTTTTGTTCATGATTCCAAAGACCTGCTTCGGCTGGGAATGCCGGTCACGGTAATCGTGGATCGCACCGCTTCTGCCGGTGTATCCCGGGACGGCGAAGTCCCGCCACAAAAAATCGCCCAACCTTCTTAAGGGTAGCAAGCGATATGGCTGCTCAGTCACATACGCAGAGCACGGCCTCAACAGATGTGGTGCTGGCGGTCCGGAATCTGGAAAAGACATTTTCCTCCAAAAAAGGGCCTGCGATTCAGGCCCTGCGGGACGTTTCGCTCAATGCCCTTCGCGGACAGGTAACCGGACTTGTGGGAGCGGACGGAGCCGGGAAAACCACCTTGATCCGTACGGCAGCCGGCCTGATCGTCCCCACGGCGGGTACTGTTACCGTTTTGGGCCTCGACAGCATGGTCGATACCATCGAGATTCAGAGCCGCGTCGGTTATATGCCCCAGAAATTCGGCCTGTATCAGGATTTGACCGTGAAGGAGAACATGGATCTCTATGCCGATCTTCAGGGGGTGCCGCGTTCCGAGCGCAAAGATCGCTACCGCCGCTTGCTGCGGATGACCGGCCTGGAACCCTATACCCGGCGCATGGCCGGTGCGCTTTCCGGCGGAATGAAACAGAAGCTGGGGCTGGCCTGCTCGCTCATCAAGTCGCCGGAGATGCTGTTGCTGGACGAGCCCACCGTAGGTGTGGATCCCATCTCGCGTCGGGAGCTGTGGAAAATCGTTTACGAGCTGGTGGAAAGGGACGGCATCGGGGTGCTGCTCTCAACAGCCTATCTGGACGAGGCCGAGCGATGCGACTATGTGGTGGTGCTCCATGAAGGTGAGAAACTCGCCCAAGGAACGCCCCGAGAGTTCAAAGAGCGGGTGGGACAAAAAGTAGTGCTCGTGGATCCTTCACCGGACATCAAGCCTCGTCAGATACACACGCATCTTGTGGGTAAAGCGCATATTATCGATGCCACAATCCGTTCCGGTCGGGTGCGCGTGGTGACCGACGGTTCGGGCATGAAAGCCGTGGTCGACGCTTTGCCGGAAAAATGGCCGGCAACCATCAAGAACACACCTCCGACCTTTGAAGATGCCTTTATGACCCTAATCCCCCACAAAGAGAGCCGCTTTCAAATAAACCCTGTCGACGAAACTTCCGGCAAGACAATCCGGAATGAAGAAGTGGTGGTGC
>CAZBOB010000082.1:0-16237 GCA_964492995.1 uncultured Desulfobacteraceae bacterium
GTTCGATGTTCATCTTTTTCAGTAAACCTTCCACAGTCCTTCCGGCGCAAAAAATGAGTTAGCGCTTATGGGGGGCGCCTACCAAGAAATTAGCCGAACAGCTCCGATGTTTATTATATAAAAAGCAGCAAACGGAGCTGCAAAAAAAAATATAAAAAAAACCGAAACAATAAACACCAACTCTTTTAGCTTGTCCGTTTTTTTATCTATAATTTCTCCGAGTTTTTTATCCGTAATATTTTTTTTCCCCGCCCGTCGTTTTAGCACCCAAGCTGACACAGATAAAACCAAAGAAACAGCCGGATAAAACAAGACAAGTATGAAAAAAAATAAGATAAATATGATCGATGAAATCATAGAAAATTATAACGTCTCGGAATTTCTACAACTTAATGAAAATATAGGACATTTTTTGAGGCTTGAACGCTTGCCTCGAATATGGAATGATGGAATGGTGGAATACTGGAAGGTTGGTTTTTAAAAGGATATTAGCCATTTTATTTTTATCGTCAACACAAATTTTACCATTAACCCAATATTACATTATCCCAAAACCCATTATTCCATTATTCCAGCATTCCACCATTCCAATTGGGCCTGCCCGCTTGTGCCTTGCAATGGCAGGCGGGGCGAAGCCCCTAACTTGTTGATAAGTTACGATAAATCGGATCAACCTCTGGGGTGATATTTTTCATGCATCTGCCTTAGATGTTCCCGGGCTATATGAGTATAAATCTGGGTAGTTGAAATATCAACATGGCCGAGCATCACCTGAACAGCTCTCAAGTCGGCGCCGCCCTCTATAAGATGGCTGGCAAAAGAGTGCCTTAAACTGTGGGGCGTGATTTTTTTTTTGATTCCTGCTTGCTGAGCATACTGTTTTAAAAGCTTCCAGAAGCCCTGTCGGGTCATGGGTTTTCCTGCTCTTGCCACAAAAAGATATCGGCTAATTCCTTTTTTTAAAAGCAGAGGCCTGGCCATAGTTATATAATCATCGATTTTCTCTTTTGCACAACCACCGATGGGAACAACCCTTTCTTTTGAACCTTTACCTAAAACCCTTACAAAACAGGCTTCAAGATTTACATCCAGAAATTTCAGGTTAACAAGTTCCGAAACCCTCAATCCAGCGGCATAGAGGAGTTCGAGCATTGCTGCATTTCTTTTTCCAAGGGGCTTACCCGTATCCGGCATATTTAAAAGAAGATTAACCTCTGCAACGGTCAGGACATCCGGGAGTTTAAGACCGCTTTTTGGAAGGTCTATGAGCCTTGCAGGATCATATTCGATTATCCTTTCCTGGACAAGGAACTTGTAAAACCCCCTTAGCGTTATGAGATGCCTTGCACATGACCTTGACCCCAAACCGGCATCTCTCAAGGCAATCAGGTGTTTTAATATCAATGGCGTATCAGCATCAGCGATCTTCTTGACCCCTTTTTGCTTTAGAAATTCAAGATGTCTGACAAGGTCGCTGCTGTAGGATTCTACGGTTTTTTTCGAAAGTCCCTTTTCGATGACAAGATAGTTTAAATACTGATCTACAAGAATATCTAATGAAGACATATTAAAGCATATTTAAAAGCATATTAAAGTGTAAGTATAACATCTCAAAAAGTCAGATCTTTTACATTTTATTACCAGAGATAATATTATACCTCAATTGAGCGAAAGTCGATGATGCGCCAGATCCGCGGCATCAAGGGCGAAGCCGTAGTCAACTACTGCGAGCCCTTGATAACAAAGGAGATGGCGTATCATCGGCTTTCCCGAAGGGTAAACAAAATGGAGATAAATTGCTGAAAACCATAATTCACCTATAACCGCAATATAAGGCAAGGTTGAAACTACAATAAATATGAGTAATATTATGATCTTGAATACCCCTCTCCATTTTGTTTACGATTAATTGAGGTTATAGCTTGATCATCCACATTGAGTCAAATAAATTTAAGAAAATAATAGCATCCGTATCATCCTTATTTTTTTCTTCCTTTTTCCTGCGGTTTTGATAAAGATGGCGAAACGATGCTTCAAGGAGGCTGTAATTAATGAAAATTTTGGTAGCAGGTGGTAAAGGACAACTGGGTACCGATTGCGTTCGAGTTCTTGGTGAATCACATGAGGTGCTGGCCATCGATATAGATGAGCTGGACATCACAATACTATCGGACCTCGAAGCGTTGGTTCAAAAATTCATGCCGAATATCATCATCAATTGCGCGGCATATACCCATGTCGACAATTGTGAAATCGAAAAGGATTTGGCCTGGAATGTTAATGTGAAGGGTACGGAAAATCTTCTTAAGTGTTCAGAAAATAAGGGTGGCCGGCTGATTCATGTGTCCACGGATTATGTTTTTGATGGCAGTAAAAAAATACCGGAACCTTATGTGGAAAAGGATAAACCCAATCCTGTTTCATATTATGGGAAAACCAAGTATGAGAGCGAAAAGGTGGTCCTGAGTGGAGCCGATCGGCACGTTATTCTCAGGCCGGCATGGATGTATGGCGTGAAAGGCCACAATTTTCTTAAAACCATGCTTAAACTGGCCTTGAATAATCCGGAGGACGAAATCAGGGTGGTTAATGACCAGTACGGTTCGCCCACATGGTCTTATGTACTGGCCCTCCAGATTCAACGGATAATCGATACAGATGATGGAGGAATTTATCATGCCACCGCAGAGGGGTATTGCACCTGGTTTGAACTGGCCGAATATTTTCTTAACAAAATACAATTACCCCATACTATTGTTCCATGCACGAGCGAGGAATTTCCGACTCGTGCAAAACGGCCGAAAAATTCCATTCTGGAAAACCGGCATCTCAAGGAAAAAGGAATCAATATTATGTCTCAATGGCAGGATGACATCGACCGGTTTGTTTCCAGGTTTCGTGAAGATTTGATCGGCGAGATAACAAAGGGAAAATAAGAATATGAAAAACATGCTTGTTACAGGGGGTTGTGGTTTTATAGGGGCCAATTTTGTCAGATATCTTTTAGAGGAGTCAGATTTTACCGGACGGATCGTAAATGTTGATAAACTGACATATGCAGGTAATCCGGAAAATCTCACTGACATTGAAACGGATGATAAAGACCGGTATATTTTTATCAAGGCCGACATATGCGATGGAAAAAAGATGGCCGAAATATTCGAGCAATATCGAATCGATAGTGTCTGTCATTTTGCCGCCGAATCCCATGTGGACAGGTCCATCGTAAAACCCGATGCATTTATACAGACCAATATTATAGGAACATTTAACCTGCTGGAGTCGGCAAGAATTCACCAGGATCGTATGATACTCTTTCACCACATCAGCACCGACGAAGTTTACGGCAGCCTGGGAAGGGAAGGCTATTTTACGGAAACCACACCTTATAAACCCAACAGCCCGTATTCCGCTTCCAAGGCCTCTTCAGATCATCTGGTGCGGGCATATTACAAGACGTATGGTCTGCCAATAACGATCTCCAACTGTTCGAACAATTACGGTCCGTATCAGTTTCCGGAAAAACTCATTCCGCTGATTATCCTAAATGCATTTGAAGGAAAACCGTTACCGCTTTACGGGGATGGCAGAAATGTCAGAGACTGGCTGTATGTCAAAGATCACTGCATAGCAATCTGGACGATCATGAAAAATGGAACGTCCGGAGAAACATACAATGTCGGCGGCAACAGCGAGTTGGAGAACATTAAAGTTGTTGAAATGATTTGTGATATTTTAGATGAGAAGAATAAATTGAGCGACGGCCGTTCCCGAAGGGATCTGATTACCTTTGTAAAGGACAGACCCGGCCATGACTTAAGATATGCCATCGATTTTAGCAAGCTAAACAAGAACTTGAACTGGAGCCCTAAAGAATCTTTTGAAACCGGAATTCGTGATACGATTCAATGGTATATGGATAACCGCAAATGGGTCGAGCGTGTGAAAAGCGGGGAATATAAGAAGTGGATAGAAACTCATTATGGTTAAAACGGACAGGACAAACGCATTTGAATCGCAATATAGGGAAAATGCTCCACGACGGCGTGTATCTCTTTCCAGTCGACTGAAACTTGTGCTTAAGCACCCGTAAGCCCGAGCCGCGCCAAAGTTATTAAGAACATTCGTCGCTAAATTATCCCATTGATTTTTTAGTCATAATTTTATTCGTCTCGGGCTAACGCGTGTTAAAGCCCTTCAAACAGTCAGTCGGTTTACAAGAGAAACACGCCGTCGCTACGCTGCTCCAATCAAATACGTTTACCCAGTTAAAACGAATAAAATATGACTTAAATTAATGGCATCGATTTTGCATAATATTCTTTTTTTTATGATCATTAGGAGCCTTTAGAAATGAAAAACGAAAAAGTTTTGGTTGTCGGAGGCGCCGGATATATCGGCTCCCACATGGTTAAAGATCTTCTTGATGAAGGTTACGGTGTTGTTACACTGGACGATCTTTCCACGGGACACCGAGAATTGGTGCCCGGCGGGGAATTTATAGAAGGAAGACTCGGTGATCAGGTTCTGCTTGAAAAATTATTTTCAACTCATAAAATTTCCGCAGTCATGCATTTTGCAGCATTTTCACTGGTTGGCGAATCCGTGGAAAAACCGCTTAAGTACTACCGCAACAACATGGCGGCAACCGCAGAACTTTTGGATTCGATGATTCGCCATAACGTAAAGAGGTTTATCTTTTCTTCTACGGCGGCGGTTTACGGTGAACCGGTTGAAATTCCGATAACGGAAAGTCATCCCTGCAACCCGACCAACCCGTATGGTGCAAGCAAAATCGCCGTTGAAAGGATGCTCAAAGATTGTGATTCCGCATACGGTCTCAAATACATAAGCCTTCGGTATTTTAATGCTTCCGGCGCAGATGAATCAGGTAAAATTGGAGAAAGACACTACAACGAAACGCATCTTATTCCTTTAATTCTGGAGGTTGCAACCGGCCGGCGAGAAAATATAAAAATTTTTGGCGCCAATTACCCGACACCCGACGGAACATGCATAAGGGACTACATACATGTGAGTGATCTGACCAGAGCCCACTTGCTGGCACTAAAGGCACTTTTGTCGGGAGGGGACAGTGCGGTGTATAACCTCGGAAACAACAGGGGGTATTCCGTTCGAGAGGTGATTGAACTGGCAAGAAAGGTAACCGGAAAACCGATTCCGGCAATTGAAGCGGATAAAAGACCGGGCGATCCGGCGGTCCTAATCGCCAGTTCCGACAAAATAAAGAAAGCACTTGGCTGGAAACCGGAGTATGAGGACTTGGAAACAATTATAAAAACAGCGTGGGTATGGCACCAGAGGGAAGCAAACATATAGAAAAAGGTCTGGCCCTATGAAAAATAAATTGAATGTATATCCGATCCTATTAGCGGGTGGATCAGGGACACGTCTCTGGCCCGTATCAAGAGAACTCTATCCCAAGCAACTTGTTAAATTTATGGGTAATGATTCACTTATCCAAAGTACCATTAAAAGGCTGATCCCTCTGCTCGACGTGGAAAATATCCGCATTGTCTGTGGAAAAGAACATGTTCATGAAATTGCAAGACATATTGAGGAAATCGGTATCCGGACAGATGAAAAGATCATTGCTGAACCCTGCGGCCGCAATACGGCGCCCGCCATTCTATTGGCCATGCTTCATATCCTCAATAATGAAAAGGATGCGGTGTTATGCATCTTTCCTGCTGATCATGTGATCCGCCATAATGATGCTTTCCATGAAAAAATATTATCTTCAATAAAACTTGCCGAGATGGGACATATTGTAACCTTCGGAATCAAACCCGATTATCCGGAAACAGGTTATGGATATATCGAAAGTGCCGGTCAAATAGAGGAACATGGCTTTTTTGTAAAAAGATTTGTTGAAAAACCGGATATTGAAACGGCTAAACGGTATATTAAAGCAGGCAACTTCTTCTGGAATAGTGGAATGTTTACATTTAAAGCATCTGTAATGATAAAAGAGTTAAACATCCACCAGCCCGAACTCCTTAAGGAAATGGAGCAACTGGATTTATCCGGAAATATCGTATCTCAAAAAGACTATGAACGGTTGCCGAACATCTCTATCGATTATGCTGTTATGGAAAAAACAGATAAATCTGCTGTGTTACCTTCAGACTTCGGATGGAGCGATATTGGATCGTGGAAATCTTTATATGATTTCGTTTCAAAGGATGCAAACGGCAATGTTATTGACGGCGACGTTATTTCTAAACATACGCAAAATTGTTTTATCATGGGATATGGACGGCTGATTGCAACGAACAAGATTAAAGATATGGTTGTTGTGGAAACACCGGACTCTGTATTTGTTTCCGATATGGAAAGCAGCCGGGATGTGAAATCTATCGTCGAAGAACTAAAGCAAAGGGGGCGGAGTGAATATCAAAAGCATAAGACATCATACTACCCCTGGGGAACCTCAACCGTGCTGGAAATGAATGATGACTGCGCGGTAGCAAAACTTGTCATATATCCCGGTTCAAAGTTTGAGGCCAAAGCCGATGTTTGCACAAGAAAACATTTGGTTGTCATCCGAGGAGCGGCGAGAACAACAATAGACAATCAGAGCAGGCTGTTGAATAAAGGGGAGTCCGTGATGTTTTCTGAAAATCAAATTGTTATGCTCGAAAACGCCGGAAATGAGCCTCTTTATATTATTAGTATGACGTTGGATTTTTAACGAATTCCAGACAAAAAAGGTTAAAAAATATGGATGAGGGAAAGAAGGGGGGAATAGCATTAAAACTGCTTGAGATGATAGAGCAAAAAACAGCCCGAATCGGTATTGTCGGCCTTGGCTATGTTGGATTGCCGCTGGCCATTCATTTTGGGCGAAAGGGTTTTAATGTGATCGGCTTTGATCTGGATTCACGGAAGATCGATAAAATTCTTCACGGAGAATCTTATATCAAGCACATTCCGGCCGATCAGATTAAGAAAATGATCGATGCAAAACACTTTGATGTAACCATCGATTTTAGCCGTTTAAGCGAGGCGGATTGCATACTGATCTGCGTGCCGACACCCCTTTCCGACAAGATGGAACCGGATTTAAGCTATCTTTTGGAAACCACGGAGACCATCGCAAATAATTTGCGCAGGGGGCAGCTTATTGTTCTTGAGAGTACAACCTATCCCGGGACCACCGAAGAAATGCTTCTCCCACGACTTTCCTCAAGTGATATGAAGGTTGGGCAGGATTTTTTCCTTGCCTTTTCTCCCGAGAGGGAAGATCCGGGAAACAAAAAATTCACTGCCACCAATATCCCCAAAGTTGTGGGTGGCGTCACAAGTTACTGCCTGGAGGTGGCAACGGCTCTGTATAACTCCATTACCCGGTCAGTGCCTGTTTCTTCTACCCAGGCAGCCGAGCTGACCAAACTTCTTGAAAATACATTTCGTTGCGTTAATATTGCCCTGGTTAACGAACTGAAGATTCTTGCCCACAAGATGGGAATCGACCTGTTTGAAGTTATTGATGCCGCAAGCACAAAACCCTTTGGTTATACGCCTTTTTATCCCGGGCCCGGCCTGGGTGGGCATTGTATTCCCATTGATCCGTTTTATCTGGCCTGGAAAGCAAAAGAGTATGATTTTTCAACTCGTTTTATTCAACTTGCAGGTGAGATCAATGTCTCCATGCCTTATTACGTGATTGAAAAGACAGTGGAAGCTCTCAATAAAAACAAAAAGAGCCTCAATGGAAGCCGCATTTTAATACTTGGAATCGCCTACAAAAAGGACGTGGATGACGATAGAGAGTCTCCGGGCTATGCAATCATGAAAATGCTTTTGGAAAAGGGCGCTATGGTACGCTACAATGATCCATGGATACCCAAACTTCATACCACCCGAAAATACAATTTCCAGATGGAGTCAACTCCCATTACCCGGGAAATCCTTGCCGAGATGGATGCCGTGATCATTGTTACCGATCACAGCGACTATGACTTTACCGAGATAGTAAAGCATTCCAATCTGATTATTGATACCCGAAATGCCACAAAGGGAGTTCATGGGTCAAAGGAAAAGATCGTCATGGCATGAGAAAGGAAAATAGAATATGAAAGGAATAATTTTAGCCGGCGGTTCCGGAACCCGGCTTTTCCCAATTACCCGTGTGGTAAGCAAACAGCTTTTACCGGTTTATGACAAGCCTATGGTCTATTACCCGCTCTCAATTTTGATGCTGGCCGGGATACGGGAGATACTTCTTATTTCTACGCCCGAGGATTTACCTTTATTTAAAAAACTCCTCGGAGACGGCTCTCAACTTGGGCTTTCTTTGTGTTACGAAGAGCAACCCCGGCCCGAAGGACTGGCGCAGGCCTTTATCATCGGCAAATCATTCATTGGAGAAAATTCGGTTTGTCTAATACTCGGGGACAATATATTTTACGGTCCGAAACTGACACATATTTTACGGAGAGCTGTCCAAATCAAGACAGGGGGTTTGATTTTCGGGTATCTGGTAAAAGACCCCGAACGTTACGGCGTTGTAAATTTTGATCCGCATGGCAACGTCATTGGAATAGAAGAAAAACCAAAGAAAGCCAAATCGAATTATGCGGTACCGGGTCTTTATGTTTATGATAACGATGTGGTGGAAATTGCTGCAAATCTCCAGCCGTCCGCTCGGGGTGAACTTGAGATTACAGACGTTAATTTGGAGTATTTGAGTAGAGGTCAGCTCTATGTAGAGCTTCTTGGAAGAGGTTATGCCTGGCTGGATACAGGAACCCAAGAGGCACTGCAGCAGGCAGCAAGCTATGTACAGGCTATTCAAGAACGGCAGGGACTTAAAATATCGTGCATCGAGGAGATTGCCTATCGCCTGGGGTACATAAACAAAGAGGAACTGACGGATCTTGCATCCGAAATGATGGGAAACGAGTACGGCCAATATCTGATGAATTTAATTGCTGAAGATGAAAATAACAATAAGCTATTAGGCAAGAAACTTTAACCTCTAAAAAATCCTTCATGCCTAAAAATTTAGTAACTTCTCAATAAATTCTGGTGTATGAAATAATCATATTGACCCAGCTCCATGATTTATTGAATGTGGCAAAATTTACTTCCAAAAAAATGGGCTATCACTGAATTTTGTATGAGTCGGAGGTTTCCATATGCAAGATTTAGGTAACAACCACGCAGGGTAAGCGGTTGAAATAGCCTCCATCCCAAATTAAAAAACAACTTGATAAAAAAAATAAGGTAAGTTATAAGCGGCATCTTCGTTAACCTAAAATAAAATTAGGGTTAACCATATACGGTCGGATTATATTCAATGTGCAGGATATATGCAATCACATTAATTTTGGTGTTGGCCGCCAATGCCACTCTCATGGCGCAGCAAAACTCTGTTCAATACTACGAACTTGATCCGGTGGTGGTCACCGGAAGCCGTATTCCATACCATCTTTCAGAGTCCGCTTACTCGGTTTCGGTAATTAGCCGGGAAGAGATTGCAATTCTTCCGGCGGACAATATTTCAGATATCCTTGAACATGTAAACGGTGTGGATGTTCGCCGGCGCGGTGCTCATGGAGTTCAGGCTGATGTGGGAATTCGCGGAGGGACCTATGAACAGACACTGATCATGATTGACGGTGTTAATATTAGTGATCCTCAAACCGGTCATCACAATATGGATCTTCCCGTTAACCTGAATGATATCGAACGTATTGAAATCGTTAAAGGACCGGCGGCAAGAATTTACGGTCCCAATGCAGTGGGAGGGGTCATTAATATCATAACACGTGACGTGAATAGCAACTCGTTCGGAGGCCATGGTGCATATGGTGAATATGGCTATTATGATTTGGGTGCTCAGGCGGCGTTGAGTTCGGACAAAGTATCCGGCCGGTTATCGGCAAGCCGGCGGTATTCTTCGGGCTACCTTGGAGGAAAAGATACTGATTTTGACATAAAAACAATAAATTATAAGGGTATTTTGAAAAACGGATCCAACAAGTTCCAGCTGGGAATGGGGTTCAGTGACAAAGATTTCGGCGCCTATAAATTTTACAGCGACATTTTTCCGGATCAGCGGGAAAAGACGGAAACCTTTCTGCTATACGGCAATGCGGATCTTAAAATGGCAGATATGGAAATAATGCCCCGGATACACTGGCGGCACCATAAGGATGAATTTAAAATTAATATCAATGAGGTGTGGAACGTAAACGACCACCGGACGGATGTTCTAGGTGCACAGGTAAACACCCTTATAATATCCGGATTGGGAGCGACATCAATAGGCGGAGAAGCAGAACTTGAAGATATGGAAAGTTCCAGTCTGGGGGATCACGACCGCGGACGACAGTCTGTTTTTCTTGAACACCGGCTTTATCCTTCTGACAGGCTGACCGTTGGTATGGGCGCTTCTGCGGTTCACTACAGCTCCTGGGGCTGGGAGTACTGGCCGGGTGCGGACATGAGCATTGAATTGATAGATGGATTAACCTGGTTTACCTCTTTTGAAAAATCTTTCCGGGTTCCAACGTATACGGAACTTTACTATGTTACTCCGGCAAATAAGGGGAATCCTGACCTTAAACCTGAAGAAGCATGGACCGGGGAAACCGGACTACGGTGGCTGATCGACGGGGTCACTGCCGATTTCAGCCTGTTTTATCGTGATTCAGAAGATGTTATTGATTGGTCGCGACGGCCCGGGGAAACCGCCTGGCAAGCAACAAACATTGCGACAGTCCGGACAAAAGGAGGGGAAGTGGGGGTTACCTTTTACCCCCAATCTTTTTTCAACACCAAATGGCTCTCATCTGTAGGTATCGCATATACTTATCTTGATTCTGACCGGGATACAAAGGGAATGGAATCAAAATATGCTTTGGATTATCTCCGGCATCAGGTCAACGGATCTATGGTGTTTACATGGCTTTCCTCATTGAAGCAAGTTATCAAGGCAAGGTATGAGAAACGCATGGTCGGTGATGACTATACGGTTGTTGATACCCGTTTGACATATGCATTTACAAATTATGAAGTCTTTCTTGAGGCCACAAATCTGTTTAACGAAAACTATATTGAGTCCGGTTTCACCCCCATGCCCGACCGCTGGATAATTGGAGGTCTAAAATTTAACTGGGAGTAGAAGTGGTTTCAAAACCTCCTCTCAGGCCCAATTTCTGTGTTGGACCGAGGGATTCAATACTCGAAATATTACATATATTCCTGCGTTTGAATCCCTCGCCCCGCCTTGACTTTGAACCTGATTGAAGGTTTTGAAATCACTTCTATACATTTCTTAAGTATCCATTCATAAATTAATATTCAGCACAAGCTAAGTTTCCAATTCAGAAATGAGCAATTTTTCGCAAGGTCAAGGCAATCAAGGAATTACGCGGAGGCGTACATGTAGTACGCCGCACAAGTAATTCCGCAAATTGACCCCAGAGAAATAGGCTCTGCGCCGATGAAATAGGCTTTGCATTTCATTGGGCAAGCATTTCACGGGGCAGGCGCAGAAATTGCGGAAAAGGGCCATTTCTGGATGGAAACTTATTTAAGTTCAAATCGGATCGGAACCCTAACCCACATCTCAACTTTTTCTTGCCCTCTCATTCCGGGCTCGAATGTCCAGTTTTTTACCGAAGATTTCGCGGCCCTGTCCAGAATCGGGTGCCCACTGGAAGATAACACACGCAAATCAATGACATTTCCAATTGGGCCCACCAGAACTTCAAGGAGCACGTTACCCTGAAATCCTTTTCTTCTGGCCAATACAGGATATTTGGGAGGTGGATTTGATCGATAAAGCGGTCTTGCCTCACGTATGATCTGTTTTCCAGACAGAGTTTCGCCCTCTTTGTCAGTCTCTTTAGAAACCGATTTTCTTTGAGTCTGTTCAGGCAAATCCGGAGTTTTGGGCATATCAACGGTTTTTTCTGGAATGACTTTTGATCGGTCCTTTTCCTCGTGTTGATTAACATCTTTAATGACTTTTTTGGGTTTGGGCTTAGGAAAATGCTTTGGCTTTTTTTTTGTTTTGACTTTCGGCTTGCTAGGAGCAGCTTTGGTTGTCGTCATCCTGGGTTGTCTGAGAGCCAGACTCATATTCATGACTCTGAGTTTTGGCTTTTCACTGGATATTATCTTGAGCCGATCAAATTTCAATCCCAGGAGAAATCCGTGTATACCCAGAGCGAGTATCGCTGCTATTATTATTCGTTTCACTGCTCAACATCTGCCTGAAGAGAAATTCGATAGATATCCGCCATTCTGATCTGGTCCAGCACCCGGAAAAGACTCTGGTATGAAAGGCTGCGCTCGGCAAAAAGCAATACACCGGGATCTTTATTGGCTCCGGTTTTTCGTTTCAAAACTGCCGCCAGATCGTTAAGGGCAATCTGTTCTTTGTCAACATATAGGGTTCCGTCTGATTGTATGCTCACGGAAAATACCAATGATTTATCTATGTTGGCGGATGAGGATGTGGGAAGCAAAATCGGCAACCCGCGATGCACCGCCATGGAAAGCATTGCAAAGATAAAAAATACCAGGAGCAAAAATACGATGTCAATCAGGGGAAGCATTTCAATGCGGACTTTTTTACTGGTTTGAAAATCAACTTTCATCTTTGATCCCTTTTTTGTTCCCCGTTATGGTTGACCAGTTTTTCATAGACGATTTCAAGACTTGTTGCATATTTTTCGATGGCAAGGGCAGACTTTTCAACCCGTGAATTAAAGTAATTGTAAGGAAAGACCGAAAGTATCGCAATCCCCAGACCGGCGGCCGTGGTGATCAGGGCCTGTGCGATTCCCGCAGTAACAACCTGCGGATGTTCGATGCCCGCCGAGCCCAGCGCCTCAAAGGAAAGAATGATTCCGATGACCGTCCCGAAAATACCCAGAAGCGGCGCCACGGTAATCATGGTGTCTATAATTCCCATAAATTGACGCATCCGCTTGATCTGTTCGGCAGCAGCCGATTCCATAGCTTTAACCATAGAAAAGTCTCGATGAAGAATTCCGGTGATAAGAATTTTAATTATATAGTCTTTGGAAGGCTTGGTTTTTATTCTTACAGACTCCCAGTGTCCTTCTTGGCACAGCTCGAGAACTTCATCCACAAGCGGTTTGTCCCGGTGCATATCTGTGCCGATCCAGAAAAAAATCCGTTCAATAATTACGGTCAATACGATGATGGAACAGGCCAGAAGCGGATACATTACCGGCCCGCCTTTCATGAAAATATTCAGCATAATTCTTTCCTTTTCTTGTTCAATATGTTTTGGCAGTCATAAAATATAACCCTAAATTGAGCGTTTCAAATTGTGACACACTATTTAAAAAATAACAAATCATTAACATGTTAGTTCATTATATGATTGCTAAGACAGGCCGGGCACTCACCCATTGGATGGTACAAACCGGATTTCTCTGAGCTCAACTTGCATCTCCAGCAAACTCGACAATCGCTCAACTTCGGTTTACTTTAAGCTGATCTCAAGCAATTAGAATGCCAGAAGGCAACGGGAACGACACTTTTCTCAGAAAATAACTCCATTTCTCCCTGAATATACGACTTCTTGTAAAGGCAATGTTTAGCGGCTTGGGAAAACGATTTTAAGCCCTGCTATCCAGTTTCTTTCCGGTGAGGGATAGAAATTGCGCGTTGTTCCACCTCCACCTGCAACCGCATATTGGGAATATTCCTGGTCTGTAAGATTGTTTACCCCGACAAAGCCCTTGAACCACTTCCACGCATAAGAGAGTCTCGTATTTACCGTGTAGTACTTGTCCAGTTTTTTCAATTGATTGGCCTGGTCACTGATGAGGAAACTGGATCCAATATAGTTGTAATCTGCCGAGAAAATAAGGCCTGGAATCACGTCATGGATTCTGAATCCCAGATTCGCCTTGTGTTCCGGCACGGCAGGAATGTCATTTCCTTTGAAAGGAGCCTTCTCGAACTCTGCCTTTTCATAGGTGTAGTTGCCAAAGAACGTTAATTTGTTGAAGAGTTCAGCCTTGCTCCCGATCTCGATACCCTGGTGAAGTGTTTCAGGATGATTCGTGTTAGTAAATGTGGCGGCGTTGAAAAAGATTTCGTCTTCGATTTCAGCACGAAACAGGGTCATGCTCCCCTGGATATTCGGCGTAAAGTAATGCCTTATCCCTGCCTCATAATGTTTTCCTGTTTGAGGTTTGAGGTCTGTATTCACTTCAATCCGCAAATCCGAGAAGTCCCAGACTACAAGTTCGTCCGTTAGAGGGAAACGCAAGCTTCGGTTGGCCCGCAAGAAAACAGAGGATTTACCACTATACTGAAAAGTTAGCCCCGCGCTGTAAGCATTTTCGCGCTCCGTCACAGTATCGTCAAGGGAGGCAAAAAAACCTGTGAGGTCTTCCTGATTGAGTTCGTACCGAACCCGTTCACGTCGAGCGCCCACGGACAGAAAAAGATTTTCCAATACGGCTAATTCATTATTGAAATAAAATCCCAGGCTGTCCCTGTCAATGTCGGTAAGCCCGGATGGAGGCGGTGAACCCACAGCTCCTGAAAATGTTTTCTGATCATATTGGGAAGAATAGATATCTACTCCGGCGATAAATGTGTTTTCATGGGTAAAGATTTTACCATCCCAAACGTACCTGGGCGTAATGCTCCATGTTTCTATTTCGGTTTCACTTTCGAATGTTGTTTGAAATGGGACCCAAAGAGACGGAGGATAAAAAAACCATTGGTCGTTTTCCCGATCCCTATAAGACAAATCCGTGACAATGTTGCCATATTTCCCCAGATCCAGATTAACTCCCAGCTTAAGAAACTGATCCGTAACCTCGGCTTCATTAAAAAGCTCATTGCTGGCCTTTCGATCAATAGCCATCTCCGCCTCCGATAGATCGCCCGGAAGGCCATAGTTGTCAGAGTGATAAGACCCGCTCAGGTTCAAGCTGAGGAATTCGATCGGATCAAAGACAATCTTTCCCCCGATATCCTTTGTTCTGAATTGTGAGTTATCTCTGTACCCGTTTGTGGAGTCATAGCTGGAAAACAGGGAAGCCGCAATACTTCCCTCTCGGCCGCTAATAGACATCTTTTCCTTGTTTCGTCCATAGCTACCGGCAGTGCTTCCTGCAGAAAAAGTAAGTTTCTCAGACGGAGTCTTTGTGATAATGTTGATTACACCTCCAACGGCATTATCGCCATAAAGCACCGTTCCTGTTCCTCGAACAATCTCGATCCTTTGAATCTGCTCAAGAGGGATTTGTGTCCAATCCGTTCCGCTCAGATCAATCTCGTTGACACGACGCCCATCCACAAGGACCAGGGTATTAGCGTTGGCTGTTTCTCCGAACCCACGCAGGTCCACCTGCGCCGTCTTCCCATTGCCGAACCAGTCTCTGACAACGATTCCTTCTTCAGAGCGAAGGACGTCTGATACAGTTCTTGCGTTGGAATTCTCAATATCCTCCTCATAAATCACGGTGACATTGGCTGGAATTCTCTCAACACTCTGTTCGGTCCTCATACCAGTAACAACTACTTCTTTCATTGTGGTTATCACATCAGCATCTTTTTTCTCTCCTTCGGCCCGGCTGAATCCAGGTACGACGAAAACAGCACAGAGCATAATCACAAATAGATACTTCTTCATTTTTTCCTCCTTCCCCCAAATTTTTTATAGTTAGTGCCCATACATAAATACATTTGAGCACCAAGTAGTTTCCAATTTATAAATGAGGGATTTTTTCGATGAGCAAGGCCGCACAAGGGTTTTCGCCCGAGGCGTACTTGAGGTACGTCGAGGGCGGAAACCCGCGGAGAACGCCGCTTATCGGAAAAATAGCCATTTGTGGATGGAAACTAGTTAGGGTCCGGGACCAAAAAAACCCCGGACCGAATTAAATCGATCCGGGGATTTCCCTTTTTTATCCTCAAGATCTAACCAAGGCACCTCCCGTCCACGAAGATTATGCCTTATGTTCAGACAGGTCTTCTGACTTTCCCGCCCTCTTAGCAACCTTCCCATTCATATCCGAACAGTGGTACACAATGGCTAAGCGGGTTCCCTTTTCCACATGAAATCAGAAAAAAGGCGGGATTACAGCGGCGGGCCCGTCCCCGATTTTAACGGGGTTCCCTATTAAGCTCAACATCGAGCATCTGAACAAAACAGAGATTATTTAGACCAAACAAAGGGGCTGCGTCAAGAAAAATATTACCT
>CAZBOB010000083.1:0-3047 GCA_964492995.1 uncultured Desulfobacteraceae bacterium
TCTAGTTTAGCAGATATCGTGTGAATCAAAGACAGTCCACGATCTATTTGTTCTTTGCCGGGGAAACATGGCTTTTTTGCAAAAGATTTATACGTGTTAAGACAACTTTCCCAATGCCTTATCTCTTCTGCTAAAAGCCGGGAAAATTCGTACTGATCATCATAATTGTCAATACTATTCTTTCCGGACAATTTTTGATAAAAACGCTTCGTATGTTGAAATACGAGGTCATCAACGGATTTATTGGTGACTATCTCAACCTGTTGATCTGAATTCTCAAGTAAAATCTTTTTGACATTATATGGATCGAGACTTTGTTTATTTATTCTAAAATGAATTTTCAATTCTTGCGCAAGCCAAAAAATATTTTGCAAAATCGCAGATTCAGACCATTCATGCCGTTCTTTCACATATTGAATAAATTCATCTAAAACAACCTGTCCATGTGTTTCGATCTGCCGTTTAATATAATACAACAATCGATCTTGCTGTTTTGAATGATTATTTTCAAAACCAAACGTAAGCTGCCGGGGTCCTAATTCTATATCTATAATGTTTTGCTTTCTCATCAATATTAGTATCAAATACTATTTTCATTCAGCAGGTTTCGTCTCAAGGAAAAGCATAAGGGAAGATACTCCGTGCAGTTTACTGAACTATGCAATTTATACTTTTGATATAAGCAGGTTCGGCCCTTCCCTTGTTTTCGTCTACAAAAAAGAAAAGATTTGTGCGACCCGATCCCAATGCGCAATGCGGGTTTGCCTATTTCATCTTTTTGGTATATGTAATTAGTTACCCCAAACCGATCCGATTTAAAAGAAGATTTCCGAATTTTTGATACATAACTATTTGTGAAAGAACAAATTAATCGCTGAATCTTGCATGAAAATTATTGAGAATCTTTACTTTACGTATCTGAATCGGGTTTATACAACATCTGTAGTCCCAGATCATGAATAAAACAGACATAAAATCCATATTTAGCCCATCACTGTTCTGGGATGCCGGCGAAATCGATGCTGTGGAACATGCCCTTTACGTTATCGCCAGAGTTCTGGACTTTGGTGATATAGAAGACGTGCATGCGCTCAGGAAAATATATCCTGATGAAAAGATTGTTGAAACCGTTCGAACCCGAAGAAACCTGCTTCCAAAAACCGGGAAGTATTGGGCCGTAAAGCTAAACATACCGCTTGAAGAGGTTCCATGTTTAAGGAAGTATTATCCCCCGAAGCAATTAGCGTAATCGAATTTCTGTCACCGAATTTGAATACGTTTTACCTGGCAGAGGGGACCGGACTTGCTTTGCAATTAGGCCATAGAAGATCCGATGACCTTGATTTTTTTTGAAGACGCCGAACAAGAACCTTCCCCCATAATGCATCTTACCGGAAAAGAATGGGAATGGGAAAATATCAGGTCTTTTTTTATTAACAATATCGATAAGTTTGAGCATGAAATGGGGTTGTAATCATAGAAATTCGTATGAGGGGCATACTTGCATGTCCAAATTCACATAATAAAAAAACCCGGCCTGGATACCAGGCCGGGTTTTTGGTTTTTCAATATACGCCTTGTTAATACAACGAGCTTTCCGGATGAAAGACATCAACTTCCTTGAGATCATCTCCCAGGTATTCTCTTTCGTTCGGCCCTAAAATTCCCAGGGAAAGACATATCAAAGTCCACAGGTGTACCGTACCCCATGCATGGTCGCGTTGGTCTGATAAATCATGAATCTGAGCATGGCAGTTGTGGCACGGAGCAATACAGTAATCCGCTTTGGTAGCCAAAATCTGCTCTACTTTGAGCTTGCCGTAAGCACGACGTGCATCAACATATCCTGATTGGAGAAAACCGCCGCCGCCGCCGCAACAGTAATTGTTCGACTTGTTAGGAGTCATATCAATAAAATTTTCTTCACCTACCACGGACTTGACCACAAACCGCAGATCGTCTGCAATTGGGTCGCCATAACTTTTGCGCACGATCTGGCACGGATCCTGAACCGTAAACTTGATCTTCAAATCTTTATTCCAGTCTGAATTGACCTTGAGTTTTCCTTCACGGATCCATTTTGCATAATATTCGTAAATGTTTTTAATCTCACAATTATGCTCGATATTGAATTTTTTCAGTCCTGCCAGGACTGAGAAGGTTACGTGACCTCATTCTGTATTGAGAAAGATTTTACACCCAAGGTCGTCGGCCTGTTTGGCTGTAATCCGGGTAACATGCTCCCAGGCTTTGTCGTCGGCCAGGAACATGCAATAATTTTCTCCGCCCCAACCTTTGCTCCCGTATGTCCAGTTTACCCCTGCCACGTGCAGAATCTTCCAGAGTGGTACCATCTCATCCGGCTCGGTAACCGGTTCCCGGGAATTCTGGTTCAAAAAGAATTCAGCCCCCTGCTTGTCGATGGGCGCCTGCATATCCTTGAATTCGGGCTGTGCTTCCCGATACTCTTCAAGTACGTCTTCCACAACGAATATAAAATCATCCGGAGAAGTCCCCATGGCACTGCAACTGTCATTTCTCAATGCCATGTCGCATGATCCTAAGATCCCCTTGGGCCGTTCTTCCCTGGGCCAGCTTGCCCGGGCTTCATAGACCAGATTGGGAATATCTATTTTCATGGGGCAGACATAAATGCACCGCTGGCACCCGGTGCACATCCAGACCCAGGGGCTTTTCGTAATCTCTTCGTCCATACCCAGGGCGGCCATGCGTAGAAACTTTCTGGGATCCATATCTTCCAGACCCGTGGCGGGACACCCTGAAGAACATGCACCGCATGTCAGACAAAGGTTAAGATTCCCCCCTTCCGGGAGAAGCTCCTTTACCTTGTCCAGAAAAATACTTTTTCTTTTGCCTCCAAGTTTGATTGCTTCTTCAGCCATATTGGATAATCCTCCATATCCTATTTATTTTAACGGACTTAAACCTAATTCATTTATTCTTTTTTCCATATCGACAACCATAGAAGAAAAGTCACTTCCCATATTTGACGCAATACCGGCAAAACAGAGTCTGTCCTTTTCAAG
>CAZBOB010000083.1:3147-16137 GCA_964492995.1 uncultured Desulfobacteraceae bacterium
CGGGGCGTTCCGTTACCGGATACAACACCGCTTTTGACCTTTTCGGTGATTTCCTCATCATTAAATCCGCCGATCTGGATGGCATCCATGGGACACTCGCTGGCGCATATACCGCATCCCTGGCAGGCCACAGGCGATATAATGGCCTTCTTATCGCCCCAGTAAATAGCTCCGTGGGGACAACACCGGTAGCATGTCAGGCATATGACGCACTTATCTTCATCAACAACCACTTTGTTCTTTGCAACGCTTTTCTTGCCATCACCAAGAAGATCCCTGACCTCAACGGCTATATTTTCAACATCGGTCCATGCTGACGGCAAGCCTGAAATTCCTCGAGTTGAACCGGCCACAAAGATTCCGTCTCTATTGGATCGAACCGGAAAAAAATGGACATTGTCTTTTTGAAGAAATCCCAAGGGACCGACATCGATTCTAAGAATTTCGGCAAGTTCTTCATTCAAATGATCGGCACGCATTTCCTCTTCAACCACAATGAAATCCGGTGAAATTTCGATGTTGCGTCTGGCAACCGGATCAAAAAAAGAAATGGTCTTCCCGTTCTCAACGATTTCAGGTTTTTCGGTTAATTTGAAATAAACGGCTCCTTTTTCCCGGCTCTCTTTATACATGCGTTCAAGTCCATTAGAAGCCACCTTTAAATCACCGGCATAAATGTAAGCATCGCAACCGTCTATTTCCTGGATAGCAAGAACGCTTCTTAGGACCCTTTCCAAAACCAGGGGATTTCCCTCCTGGCCAAGGCCGACAAGGAAAGCTACGGTCCTGTTTGAAAGTTTTTCTTTATCTGCTTCAGAGGCCAGTAATTCGTCCATTCGGCTTTGCGTCAGCACATTGTCTGCCGGGGAAAGTCCGTATTTTTCGTTCAAAGCCCCGGTGGCAAAGTCGGTGGCAACCACAATGGCCCCGACATTATGTTCAATGACTTCTTCCCCTTTTGATAGTCTGGCGGTGAAGTCTCCCGTAACCCCTGCCGCACTGACAAGGCTGGCTTGAGTTAAAATTTCAACATTGCTATCCGTCTTTATCTTATCCTCGAGATCTTGCAGTCCCTTATACTCTTCTTCCGAACCAATTAAAGATTTCGATCCTTTCTGACTTCCCAATTCAGCGTCTTTCTCAACCAGGACAACTTTATACCCTGAACCGGCAATTTCAGAAGCAGCCTTTATACCCGTTAATCCTCCACCTAAAACCAGCACATCGGTGGCGATATTTATTTCTTCCATATCTGTATGTTTCATATCTGTCATTAGCTCACCCCCAAATGTTTAATAACCTCACTGGCTGCCTGGCCTGCATGGGCCATAGAGGCCGCTATGTCCTTGGGGCCTGCAACTGTTCCAGCAAGAAAAATGCCGTCTTTTAAGGTTGAAGTACTGTTTAACTTGTCAATGCCGGCAAAAAACCCATCTTCATTGAGGCCAACATCAAAAACGTCTGACAGGTTGCTATTGTCGGGACCGGGCATTATTCCAACAGACAAGACAAGCAGATCAAACTCCTCATTAATACAAAGGCCATCCTCTTCGTTCATGTAGCGCATCGAAAGCGAGTCATTTTCCATGGGGAAGACATCCACCGGAATATTTCTGACAAAACGAAAATCCGTCTTGCATTTTTCATAGAATCCGGCATAGTCTTTGCCAACATTCTGGATATCCATATAAAACACGGTTATTTCCGCATCCGCATTTTTATGTTTGATTCTTTCGGCCATCCTCAAAGCATACGGGCAACAAACCTGTGAGCACCACAGATTTCCGAGACGTTCATCCCTGCTTCCCACACATTGAATAAAGGCGATCTTTTGAGCAGTCTTGCCGTCAGACGGTCTTACAACAGTGGCATTTTCTCTGATAATACGTTCCAGGTCCATACCGGTGACAACATTTGGAAATTTTTTATAGCCGTAGGTTCCCTTTTGTTCAGCATCAAAGGGCTGAAAGCCGCTCGCGAGAATAACAGCATCAACATCGAGCTTGCCGGAAAAACCCATGGTATCAAGTTCAAGTGCACCTTCAGGGACGGCGTCTGGATTTTCTTCACATTTTTCTTTATCGACAATTACGTGAAGGGGAGAATTATTTTTTGAATATCCTCTGATAACCCCTTCTGTCGCGGAATCCGGTTTACAAGAACTCTTTTTTAAATCAACCGAAAACCTTCCGCTATTATTAATTTTTTCCACCTCTGTTGCAAGATGGACCTTGATTTTAGGTTCATCAACCACGTTTTTAAGCATCGCTTCCACCGTGCAGGCCCCACACTGCCGGCATTCATCCGTGGCCTTGCAGCAGTACTGGATTGCATATCCGCCTAGAAATGGAGTCTTTTCAATGAGTTCCACATCGATATTAAATCGTGAAAGCTCCCAGGCGGCTGTGAGGCCGGCAATCCCTCCTCCTACGACCATAACTTTTTTGTTTTTTGCGCTCAATTGGAAACTCCTTTGATTATTGATTATTGCCTATTCCTTCCAATCGAAAAATTCAGTTTCTTAAACTTTAGGTCTGGGCAATACTTTCGCCCGTTCGGCGATTTCAGGGACCATGTGTTCCCATTCAATGGCCATCAAATGTACGCCATGTACCCCCTTCATCTCCTTGAATTCCTCGATCTGTTCGCAGGCGATTTTGATGCCCTCATCAGCCACTTTCTTCTTTTCAACCCCCTTCAGACGATCGATAAGCTCTTCCGGAACTTCTATTCCAGGCACTTTCTTTTGCATATACCTGGCCATACCGACATTCTTCATAGGGGTCACGCCGGCTAAAATATAGGCCTTTTCTGTCAAACCCATGTCATTGGCTTGTTTTACCCATTTCCGAAACCTGTCCATGTTATAGATACACTGGGTCTGGATAAAGTCGACTCCGGCGTTAATTTTTTTACCCAGACGGTGTACGCGCCATTCATACGGTTCGGCAAACGGGTTGGCGGCCGCACCGATAAAGATTTTAGGAGGGTCCTCTATGTCCGCACCGGACTGAAACTTGCCTTCATCACGCATGTTCTTAACCATGTTGATAAGCTGCATGGAATCGATGTCAAAGACTCCCATGGCATCGGGGTGGTCGCCAAACATACAATGGTCGCCGGAAAGACACAGCATGTTTCTTATGCCATGGGTATAGGCTCCCAAAATGTCGGCTTGCATGGCCAGACGGTTTCGATCCCGGCAGACCATCTGAAAATTTGGCTCCAGCCCTTCCTGAATTAATAACAAACAGGCCGCCCAGCTCGACATACGGACAACAGCGGTCTGGTTGTCCGTAATATTTACCATATCGACGTTCCCCTTCAGGTATTGGGCCTTTTCCTTAACCTCTTTGGCGCTGGTGCCTCGGGGAGGACCCAACTCACCTGTAAATGCAAAATGGCCGGCCTCCAAAACTTTTTCCAAGTTACTTCCTGATTTCATTGGTTTCCCCTCTACTTATTTCAAAATTCATTCTTCAGTTATGGGTTGAATCGTAAATATTAACGATATACAATCTTCTCACCATGTAATCATTCAACGACTCAAATATTACCCGGCTTCTTTCTTCTTTTCGTAACCCGGCTGCACCAATGTCCGCGGTTTCTGGTTTTGCCACGCGGTTATGGGCTGAAACTCCATGATTAAATCCAAACGGCCCTGTGCGGCCAGGCGCTCGTGTATCATGAACCAGGCGCAGGGCTGATCCTGGTGAATTTCGCATTTGCCGTTGTCGGTTCCACCGCAGGGCCCGTTATATAGACCTTTGGCACACATGGTTACCGGGCATATGCCGCCTGTCCAACCCAGTACACAGTTCCCGCAGGAACGGCATTTTTCCTCATACCATCCCACATCCCTGTTTGCCCCGATAAAGGTCGTATTTACAGCAGGAAATACCGGTTTGTTCGGATATCTTTCCGCCAAAAACTGAATCCCTGCGCCACAGGCCATAGACAGCAACGCCTCATACTCATCAACCACGTTTTCAAGTTCATCCAAAAATTCCATGTCACATTGTCGCTCCAACGTGGTAGCCCCCAGCTCAATAGGATTCCCATCAATTTTTCGTGCCATGCTCAGCTCGGCATTGAGGATTCCCACCTCTTTTTCGCCACCGGCAAGGCAGACAGCGACACACGTACCACAGCCCACGGTAAGAACCTTTTTATAGTCCTTTAACATGGTCTTGATTTCATCAAAGGGCTTTCTCTCAGCTATAATCATGCGTCCTCCCTTCTGTTTTTGTTTATTGTGATTTAGAAAAGTTTAAGGTTTACATTCATGGAATCATTTTTTTCAATCCATGAGATCCGGATAAATTTTACCTAAAACCTGCATACAAATTTTAAAAGGATTAAATAAATATAATTATACTCTATAATTAGCGTTTGACCATTTGTTTTTCCGGTGCATCATATGGTTGAGTACGCAAATAAAAAAAGTTTTTCAAATTTGTACCCTTCGGGATTGCCCCTTTGACCGTATTTTCTGTGTTGCAGGGCGTTTGCAGTAGTTTACTACGGCTGTACACCCTGCGCCTTGAAAATGCGGCCAAATCGACAATTGCAGATTTTAGGTTTAATAAGATTTATGTGACTAAATTCAAAAGAGATACATGCCAAATAAGTAAGCTGTTGTCAAGGGAACTAATGCAAATTTTTGAGAAATATCTCATAATTCATTTTTGATGGATTTGCAAAAGGTCAACTTTTTTAAGGTATTGGTGTTTAATATTTTGTGCTTTGTGTGAAAAATATGCTGACATGCCAGCTGGTTAGACCGTCAAACCATAACTTCTCAAGAACTTAGGCGCTTAGTCCCAATTGGAAGGCTTAAATAAGATTAGCCCGAATATTTCATGAAAATTTTCGGGTTGAAAGAGTTTAAAAGATTTTCTTGGCATAAATAAAATGTCATGTTACTAAAACATGATGAAGAAACAAAACACCATCACCCCAAAGAAAGCGCTTGTGGCCGACTGGCCGGCCCTGACACGAACCTTCATAAAGCCGGAGGACGATGCTGCCAGGTCTACATTGATCAAGTACATGGAGCAGATACATTTCGGGCTTCACGATTTTTTAAAAAAACATGTGGGGTTCACAGAAGAGGTCAGTTTAAAGGATCTTTCCGAAAGGTTTACAGACACGGTTATCAGTAAAAATCCTGAAAAAAAACTGACGGACGTTATAACCGACTTGATTGAAGATATCGCTCCCCATGCCGTTAATGTGGCCTCTCCATATTTTGTGGGCCACATGACCTCTGCCATTCCCTTTTTCATGGTCCATCTTAAAACCATTGTCGCTGCCCTGAATCAAAATATGGTTAAAATCGAAACTTCCAAAGTGGTTTCGGTTGTGGAAAAACAGGTACTGGCCAAAATTCACCGATTGATTTACCGAAAAAGCGATGCTTTTTACAATGAACACATCCAGAGTCCAACCACGTCCCTCGGTTGCTTTACAGAAAATGGCACATTATCCAACTTGACGGCGCTCTGGGTCGCCAGAAACGCTTTATTTGCACCCAAAAACGGCTTTGATGGTGTGGAAAAAGAGGGCCTTCAGGCCGCATACAAGGCCTACGGAGTCGAAAGGAGTGTAGTCCTTGTTTCCAGACGCGGCCACTATTCTCTGAACAAGGCCGGCGGGATTTTAGGGATTGGCAACCACAACATTGTGGCCGTGGATGTGGATGAAAACAGCCGGATCCATATGGACAGTCTGAATAGAACCATTAAAGAGATAAAAAACAGCAACGAGAAAACAGCAATCCTTGCTGTTGTCGGTATTGCAGGAGGCACGGAAACCGGTTCGGTGGACCCGCTTTTAAAACTGGGTGAGATTTGTGCGGAAAATTTAATTCATTTTCATGTCGATGCCGCCTGGGGAGGACCGGCCTTGATGTCGGAAAAATACAGCCATCTTCTTAAAGGAATAGAACTCGCCGATTCCGTAACAATAGATGGGCATAAGCAGTTTTATATGCCCATGAGCTGCGGCATGGTTTACTTTAAAGATCCTGAGATCATGGATGGAATCATATATCATACCCATTATGTAAACCGGCCCGGTTCCGTCGATCTCGGCATAAAGTCCCCCTCAGGATCCAGGGAAGCAAACTCCCTGATACTCGACAGCGCCCTTAAAATAATGGGAAGCCGCGGTTATGCCCTTCTTATTGAGCATGGCATAGAAACCGCCCGCAAGTTTGCCGCTGAAATTAAAAAAAGACCTGATTTTCAGCTTATTACTGCACCTGAACTCAATATTTTAACCTACAGATTATTTCCTGCCGACTTGCAAAAGCAAATCTTGAGCTCTAATGTCGAGAAACAAATTCGCATAAATGAAAAATTGAATGAAATCAACCGGACGGTTCAGAGACTTCAAAGGGAGGCCGGCAACAGTTTCGTCTCCAGAACGACTTTAAAAATAGGGGATCATCTGGAACAAGATATGGTGGTTTTACGGGCTGTAATCATGAACCCCATGACAACCATCGAAATTTTGCGGAAAATTCTCGATGAACAGGAAAAGATATACAAAACCACTTTTACCTAACCCCGAACAAACCATTTACCATCAAAGATTCAACAAATTTCCAAATTGTTTTTTAAAGAGACCTTTGAAAAAAGGTACGCACACCCCATGTCCCGGAAAGATATACCTTAACCCACTCAACCGATTGATTTTATTGATCGAATCTTTTTGATCCTTTTTGCTTACCACAAAAGTATTGCTGATCAGCTTCCCGTTTATGACCACCAGAAAATCTCCGGAAATAAGAATTCCACTTTCCTGATCAAAAAAGGATGCCGAGTCGGGCCGGTGCCCCGGAGTTTGTATGGTTTTAAAACCCGGCAGTACCGGCTGCTCGTTTTTAAAGAATGTTACACGGTCTAAAGGAAAACCTTTTTTAAATGGCGTCCCGTACAAACCACCCATAAATACATCGCCGGGCTCCGGGAAATAGCCGGAGGCTCTCATGCACGGTATGATCATGTCCTTATAATCAGCATAACACGGAAACGGAATGCGCTGATCTCCCTCAACAAACGGCTTTGCCTTTTCGTGAAACCAGATTTCGCATTCTTTAAATATTGCTTTGAGATACGTCCATCCGGAAACATGATCCACATGAAAATGGGTGCAGACAACCCGTTTTAAGGGAGGCATGGGTTGCAACACCTTAATCAGTGATCTTTTGTCAGACCACATACCGCAGTCAACAAGAAATGTGGCTTTTTGACGATTATCCTTAATGATATAAATATTACTGACTTTGCCCATAAACTGGCAGATCGTTCGGTTGTCGGAAAGATTTTGTGTGTGCGTAATCATCTTTTTACGAATTCATCAAATGTTATACCTGAATTTTGCACGAGTCGGAGGATTTCATATGCAAGGCATTTAAGGGCGAAGTCATAGTGAACTATTACGAACCCTTAATAACGCAGCAGATGGAAGCCTCCGGCTCGCCCTTTGGGTGAAAATTAATGAATAAAAAAAATCATCATCCGACCTGCCCGCTCGTGCCTCGCACTGGCAGGCGGGTTTACCATTTGGATAAAAAGTATAATTTTATGATGTTGTTTAAAGCCGCTTCAACAAATTCGTTTAAAAACTCTCATTAATTTTCATGCAAGATTCAGGTTATAATCCATTACCACAGGATACCTCATAATCAGCTCAATGGATCTTGCGGATGTTTTAGCCGCTTCAGGAAAAACTCGCGTAAGGGTTCTGACATGTCTTAAGTTATCCGCGGTCCGGAGGATCAGCATGGCAAGATCTCCTTCTTCCATTTTGGCCACGGATAGGACCTTTTCCCAAGACTGGCCGTCGGCCCAGGCATAAAGTGTGGCAGCCGGCCGTAAAAACAGGGGTCTTACGTCAAACCCTCTATCTGTCATCTGTTTTGCAAACGGTTCCAGGCTTGTTTTTACCTTTCGAAAGGTTGTCAACAGCGTTTTTGGCTTGAACATTTTTTCAATACTGTCATCGGATTCCCGCTCATTGACAAATAATGCTATGATTGCGGCAAGGAGTGCGGGATCAGATTCAGGAAAAATCCCGAGTCTGAACCCCTGGGCGATCATGATCGGCTGATCCACCCTCAGCTGTGATGCCCATTTTCCGTCAGCCGTCAGCATGCCCTGTTCCGTTACATAGCCGGTATCTTTCAGAAAGTTAAGATGGTGTAAAAAATCTCGCCACAATTGCTTGTGCTCATCTCTGAGAGATTTACGGGCTCCCCTTTTTTTTCTCGCCGTAACGATCATGTAGGTTGCAAAAGACTTTTTAAGAAGATCTTCTATCTGGTCGGGAGTATGGGACAAAAGCAGGTTAAGGGCCATGGAAAAGTTTATTTTGATCTGGCTGGACACATCAGAAGAAGGCGACGTTATTAGTTTTACAATTCGCCGTATATCCATAAATTTTCCCGGAACGGTTACTGCAAATCCGATATGATCCATTCCCCTTCGTCCTGCCCGTCCGGTCATCTGATGAAATTCAGTGGGGCTGAGCGGCAGGAAATCTTTGCCGTTAAACCTGTCTGAATTAAGAAGAACGATGGTTCTGGCAGGAAAATTTACACCTGCCGCAACGGTGGATGTTGCAAAAACAGCATCAAGAAGCCCTTCTGTCATCAGTGTCTCCAGCACCAGCTTCCATGCCGGCAGTTGACCACTGTGATGGGCGCCCATGCCCAGGTGTTCAAGGTGCCACAATTGGCGGTGTCCGGCAATATGAGGGCTTTGTGACACAAGTTCCTGGATTCTTTGGATGCGCCTTGCCTTTCGATCTTCATCGAATGTCGGGATCTCTTCACATAGATCAAGTGCATGATCACAATCTGCCCGGGATTTAAGGAAAAATATAGCCGGCAGCAGACGGTATTTATTAAAAACACTCATGATCTCCCCGAAAGGGGGCAGCTTATGTGGAGGGGCAAGAACAGGAGGACGCTTGCGGTTAACATAATCAGAGACTTTTTTATGAAGCCTGCCTTTTCCAGGACTCATGGTGTTAGTTAGGGGGAAAAGCGTCCCTGAAGGATGGAAAAACAGAGGATAAAGCGGCACCGGCCTTTTTGTTTCTTCGACCACGATACATTTTTTTGAGCGAATTGACGAAAGCCATTTTGCGATAATATTTGCATTTCCTATTGTGGCCGAAAGCAAAAGAAGGGGTATCCTTTCGGGAAGATATATCATTATCTCTTCCCAGACCACCCCCCTGTCTTCATCTCCTAAAAAATGTGCTTCGTCCAGGATAACTAAATCGGTTAAAAGAGTTACCCCTTTATGCATTGCATCGTAAAGCTGATTGCGCAGAATCTCGGTGGTCCCGACGATAACCGGTGCATCAGGATTCTCCTTTCTGTCACCGGTTAAAATCCCGACATTTTCCGCCCCGAAGATTTCTGAAAACTCACCGTACTTTGTATTGCTCAAAGCCTTTAAAGGGGAAGCATACCAAGATCTTCCCCCCTTTCTATGAATCCGGGCCATGGCCTGCTGTGCGATCCAGGTTTTGCCGGCGCCGGTCGGGACGGTGACAAGACAGTCTGTATCTCTGATTGCCGACAGTGCTTTCAACTGGAACGGATCGGGTTTAAACGGTTTTTTATCCGGTACTCCGATGGAAGCGAAAACCTTTTTCAAGCCCGCATCCGCCCCGGGTCTGATTTTAAGAACCCGGAGTCTGTAGCCGAATTTTCCCTTTCTCTGTTTTGGTTTAAAGACGTATCGTCTTGTTCGATTCATTAAAGCTTAGCGATCATCTCTTTGACATCTGTTTTTGCAATTGAATCCACATCATACGGTGAAACACCATCAAGATCCGCCTCTATCAACGCTTCATCTTGCCGGATAAAACCGAGGAATTCAAAATCGCTCAAGTGTTTTTTTAAAAATTCCTCATCTTTTTCGCCGCGGATTTTGTTGCCGACCAAAACGATATTTTTTAAGCCGATCTCGGATGCCAGCTTTTTTATGTGACCTGCGGTATCCATACTTCGACGTCCCGGTTCCACAACCACAATAAGTTTATCCACTGCAGAGGCCGTGGCTCTGCCCAGATGTTCGATTCCGGCTTCCATATCCATGACCACCACTTCGTCCCTTGCCAGAACAATATGAAGCAT
Source organism: uncultured Desulfobacteraceae bacterium (assembly GCA_964492995.1). GTDB lineage: Bacteria > Desulfobacterota > Desulfobacteria > Desulfobacterales > UBA11574 > S5133MH16. Next base: position 13,307 of record CAZBOB010000083.1, read on the forward strand.
GAGCGCTCTTAACAGAGTGCTTTCCGGGCATATGCATCCGCCCCCCCCTTTTTTAACACCACCGAGCCGCATCAGCTTGATATTGTCGAGTTTTGCGGACAGCGAATCCGGAAGATCATCCACCTTAGGGTTGAGTTTAAAAAAACCGCCGATGGTTCCCGGTTGTGCCTCGGTTCTCTCAAAAATAAGCTCTTTCATCTCGGCAATGGGTACAATTTTTTCAGCATCGGGAATACCCAGTGCTGCTGCAAGATTTGCATCCGGATCCGCATCGATTGCCAGCACACGCTTTCCCTGAGCATTTAATGTCCGTATCAAAAGGGCGGAAAATGTTGTTTTGCCAACCCCACCTTTACCACTAACTGCGAGTTTCATATATATCCTTCCTTTTTTAACCCCGTTTGAACAAAAACGTACAACCGGGATGATGGGTGTTTGTTATTCCAAACGGGGCCAAGCCCCTGAGTATATGTTTAGTTTTCCCCATGGCATCGGGGTAGAAATTTCAGAACGTTTAATTATTCGCCAGGTCCCGTATTTCTTTCATTTAATTAACGATATAACACATCGTGTTGTTCAATCAAGAGGAGATATTGTTTATTGCGTATATACTTCAATTGACTCTACATATCAAAATCACTCCGAATAGGGTATTTTGGTATGCCCCCCCGGCATTAAGTGTTTGGACCGGGCACAGCTTAGAATTCCCATGAAGAATTTATCTGGTCTCTTACTTTTTTTAAAATACGTCCTGGGTGGATTGATTTTATAGTGTTTATCTTTTATGATAATCGGCATGAAAGATAAACCATCAGAATTTAATCCTCCTGCCATTCTGGCGCCGGCCGGGAACAAGGCCTCGTTTCTGGCTGCCCTGGCAGCCGGAGCCGATGAAATATATTGCGGGCTTAAGCAATTTTCAGCGCGCATGGAGGTCAAGAATTTTTCACTTGACGAACTTTCGGCTCTGACCCGGTTGGCCCATGATAAAGGAACCAAAGTCCATGTGGCGATAAACTCCCTTTTAAAAACCGACGAACTGGACAAAGCAGGAAAGATTCTTAAGCTGCTCCACCGGTGGGTGAAGCCCGACGCTCTCATCATTCAGGATCTTTCCCTTTTGCAGCTGGCCAGACAAACCGGCTTTTCGGGCAAACTCCATTTATCGACCCTGTCTAACGTGAGCTTTGCATCAGCCCTTAAACTTGTTAAAAGCAAGTTCCGGGTCCATCGGATCGTTCTTCCCAGAGAACTGAACATAGACGAAATCAAGGCCATGGCTTTGGATTGCCCCAGCGGCCTGGACCTGGAACTATTCATACACGGGGCGCTTTGCTACGGTCTTTCCGGAAGGTGTTACTGGAGCAGTTATCTGGGCGGTAAAAGCGGGCTCAGGGGAAGATGCGTTCAGCCCTGCCGAAGGGTTTATGCTCAAAATAACCAAACCAAAAGATTTTTTTCATGCCGGGATCTCAGCCTGGATGTACTTGTCAAAGTCCTTAAGACCATTCCCCGGATCCGGGCCTGGAAGATTGAAGGCCGGAAAAAAGGTCCTCATTACGTTTTCTATACGGTTAAAGCTTACCGGATCTTAAGGGATCATGGAAGCGATCCCAAAATGAAGAAACAGGCGCTTACCCTATTATCTTATGCTCTGGGCAGAACCGGGACCCATTATAATTTTCTCCCCCAAAGGCCTCAGAATCCGGTAGGCATTGACATTCAAACCGGCTCCGGTCTTCTTGTGGGAAAGGTAAAAGGAACCCAACAAAAGCCTTTTTTAATCCCGAGAGATGATTTGCTGCCCGGCGATCTCCTCCGCCTGGGATATGAGGACGAGTCATGGCACGGCACCCAAAGGGTGGGTAAATACATACCCAAAGGAGGGCATTTTTTTCTTAAAACTTCCTCGAAAACAAGTCCTGCAAAAGGAACTCCGGTTTTCCTTACAGACCGGCGGGAAAAATCTCTTGAGGACATGCTGTCCGGGCTTGAAAAGGAGCTAAACAAGAAACCGGTATTGAAAATGACCTCTGAAGCCTTTAATGTCAGGCTGCCAAAAAGATCAAGGACCAAAGCAACGGTTTCTGATCTTCATGTATTTCGTAACCCCGAAAAGGGAAAATTTAGGGGGCTGACAGGACTGTGGCTGCAATCTCAGGTCAAAAATAAAATGCCAAAAGGCCCCGGCCACCGGCTCTGGTGGTGGCTTCCGCCGGTTATCTGGCCTGAAGATGAAATAAACTTCAAGGAACTCGTGAACCGTGTCCTTAAAAAGGGGGCACGGAATTTCGTGCTCAACGCTCCCTGGCAACTGGCATTTTTCAGTACGCTAAAAAAATTGAACCTCTGGGCAGGACCGTTTTGCAATATCACCAATCCGCTGGCCATAAAAACACTGGCATCACTTGGCTTTAAAGGAGCCATTGTCAGCCCGGAACTGGGCCGCAAAGATTATGTTATGCTGCCCAAACACAGCCCTCTGCCGCTGGGAATCGTAATTTCGGGCAACTGGCCCTTATGTGTTTCGCGCATAATTTCGGAAAAATTGGATACCCAAAAGCCTTTGATAAGCCCCAAAGGCGAAGAGGCCTGGGTCAAAAAATTCGAATCCGACTACTGGGTATATCCCAACTGGAAACTCGATATAAGTGCCAAACAAAACCAGCTTGAAAAAGCGGGATACCGTCTGTTCGTATATCTTGTGGAACCGATTCCAAAAGAGGTGACCCTGAAAAACAGACCCGGTTTGTGGAATTGGAACCTGGACCTTCTGTAGTCTGTAATCGCCTTTTTAAATAGGACGCAGATTTTAATAGGACGCAGATTTT
>CAZBOB010000084.1:0-15572 GCA_964492995.1 uncultured Desulfobacteraceae bacterium
AGTTATGGTGTCGCTTCGCTCCGCTGATTTTATATAATTGACAGAATTCCTTAACCCTGGCCCAGACCGATCACTAATACGCTATATTCAAAAAGGAAGGTTTGCAATGATGTATAGCCGATATCAATATACATGGACGAGTCGCACCAGGGCGGGCTTTAGCTCACTTTAAACTTTATCCGCCACCGTACTTTGGCGGATTTAGTTCACTTCAAACTCTTGCAGCGATTCTTCAGGCAGAGCCGGAGAACTCTGACCCCCGCAATGCGGGACAGGCATGGCCCAAAGGACCAGGTTTTTCAGGGCAAAATAAAAACAGTTTAACAATAGAGAGGGCCGATATGAAACCAATTATTTATAAGATTTCTCTGTGGATTTTGACAGCCGTATCTTCTATCTTTCTAACAATAACGGCGGAAACTGCCGCTCAAAACATACCTCTGCCGGAATCCTTGACCCTGTCTGAAGCAATTAAAATAGCTGTGGATCAGAATCCAGAAATCAAAGCGGCACGCTTTCAGGTGGAGATGATGAAATCAGAGGTAACTCAGGCTCGGTCTGGTTTTTTCCCCCAGATCTATTTTACCGAGACCTTTAACCGCACCACCAATCCTATGTGGGCCACTGGCGCCAAAATGCTCCAGGGAAATTTAACTCAGGCAGACTTTGATCTTGACAAGCTCAATGACCCGGATGCAATCAACAACTTTGCTTCTGCTGTCTCTATGTCCTGGTCGGTCTATGATGGCGGCCAGACAACGATTGGATGGAAACAGGCGCGACAGAATCATGCGGCCGCATCCCTTATGCTTAAGCGGGCCGGGCAAGAAGTAATTACCAGAACAGCAAAAGCTTATGTAGGCCTTCTTCTCGCACAAGAGAATCTTGTTGTTATCGTTCAGACCCTTGAAACAGCGAAAGCCAATCTAAAAATGGTCCGGTCCCGGTTTGAAAGCGGTTTTGTTGTGAAAAGCGACTTTTTAAGGGCGAATGTTCGTATTGCAGAATTAGAGCAGCAACGACTTGAAGCAGAAAGTCAGGTCAAGGTGGCCCAGGCCATGCTGAACGCTTCCATGGGGATGTCAACGGATAAGCCATTGAACCTTGTAACTCCTTTTAAAAAATGTGAAGAAACCAAAGGATCTGTTGAGCAGTGGATAAACATCGCGTTTTCAAACCGTCCGGATCTTGAAATAATGCGATATCAGGAAGATATGGCAAAAAAAGAAATCGATAAATCACGGGCCGGCCACTTGCCCGACCTGGATCTTGTGGGTAACTACGAAATTAATTCTGAAGATTTCAGCGACACCGAAAACAATTATGCCATTGGCGCTGTCATGCATTTAAATCTGTTCAGTGGACACCGTATTTCTGCAAAAACAAAAGCGGCCAAATCTTCTCTTCTCCGGATACAGGAATTTCGGAAAGGCATGGAACTAAACGTTGGCGTTCAGGCCCGTGAATCCTTCCTAAAGGCCCAGAGCGCCTGGAAACGGATTCAGGTGGCCAAAGCCGCTGTGGACCAAGCCAAAGAAGGGCTGCGGATCGTAAGAAATAGATATAATAATGGTCTGTTAACTATTGTGGGCCTTCTGGATGCCGAAACGGCATATCAACAGGCCCGCACCAACCATTTTAAGGCCCTTCACGATTACAAGGTGGCCAGAATCCAGCTGGCACTGGCTGCCGGTACCATTGATTCCGATTTTCAATAAAATCGCTTTAAGGATTATGGAGCTTGTTATGTTGAAAAAAAATCTTTTCTACTTTTTAATACTTTCTTTTTTCTTTTTATTCATCGGTTGTAGCGAAAAAATAGAGCCGGGCAATGTTGAACCTTCAAAAAAAGGGCGTGTAAAAGCAACGGTTGTTTCGGCTAAAATTATCAGCCAACCATCCATTTACGAATCCGTTGGAACGGTCAGCTCCAAGATTGTCAGCACCATTTCCAGCAAACTTATGGGAGCCGTAACAGAGGTTTTTGTCCGGGAAGGAGATGCGGTCAAAAAGGGTGATCGGCTTGCAACCATCGACGATCGACAGGCCGCAGCCATGCTTCGTCAAGCAAAAGCTGCGCTTGCGGAAACCCGGCGTGCCGAAACTGCGGCCAGCGCCGGCGCAGAACTTGCGATTGCCACCTATACCCGATACCGGAACCTGATGAAAGATGAGTCCGTCAGTCCCCAGGAGTTTGATGAGATCAAATCTCGATACCAGCAGGCCCGAGCCGGGCTGGCCGCCGCAAAACAGCGCGTCAAACAGGCCGAAGCCGCCCTGGCATCGGCGGTTGTCAATGCAAAAGATACGGTGATACAGGCCCCTTACGACGGAATTATTCGGGCAAAAATGATCGATGTAGGAGACCTTGCCGTACCCGGCAAAGCCATGTTTTCAATTGAAAATAAAGATAGTTATGTCGTTGTCCTGGTGCTCCCCGAACAGTATATCCATACCGTTGGCTTAAACCAGGAGGTAACGGTGATGGTTTCCGCCCTCGGCAACAAAACATTTACTGGAAACGTGCAGGAAATTTTTCCGGATGCGGATACAAAAAGTCGCTCATTTTTAGTCAAGGTTAGAATACCGGCTGACAAAGCACTGCGGGCCGGCATGTTCGCTCGAGTTTCAATTCCTATCGGTAAAGCCGGTTTAATTTTAATTCCGGTATCCGCTGTCATACATTCCGGGCAACTGACCGGTATTTATATTGTGGATGATACGCAAACCGCTAAATTTAGACTCATTCGAACCGGCAGAATATTCGGCGAATCCATAGAAGTCTTATCGGGGCTCAATGAAGGGGATCGCTATGTGTCCGTTCCTCCGCCGAATCTTAACAACGGCATGACAGTGGAGGCTGTTTCATGAAACAAAAAACAGGCGCTGCCGGCAAAATTGCACAGTTTTTTATCGATTCCAAGCTGACCCCTCTGTTTATTATCGCTGCCACCTTGCTGGGCATCGCATCGGTCATCGCTCTTCCCAGGGAAGAAGAACCGCAGATCATTGTTCCCATGATCGACATCTTTGTAAAAATGCCCGGTGCCAGCTCCAAAGAAGTCGAAGAGCGGGTGACAAGCCCCATGGAAAAACTGTTGTGGGAAATTCCGGGCGTTGAGTATGTATATTCAACATCCAGCCCTGGTATGTCCATGGTGGTGGTCCGATTTTACGTGGGTCAAGACGAAGAAAAATCCATCGTTCGTCTCCAGTCGAAGCTTATGGCAAACTATGATCTCATTCCCTGGTCTGCTACGCCGCCGCTCATTAAACCGCGATATATTGACGACGTTCCGATTCTGGCGCTGACCTTCTGGGGGGAAGGTTTCGATCATTACACATTGCGACGTGTGGCAGCAGAAGTTGAAAACATTGTCAAACGCGAAAACAATGTTGCCATGACGACCCTTATCGGCGGCGAACGGCGACAGGTTCAGGTTCAGTTTGATCCGGTTCGGCTGGCGGCTTACGACCTCGATCTTGACCAGGTTGCCATGTCCGTGGCCGCTGCAAACCAGGCATCTGAAACCGGCGCCTATCCTTCCATCAACGGCCAGGTCCTCGTTCATACCAGTGGATTTTTAAAGACCAGAGAAGATGTCAAAAGCGTGGTGGTTGGTGTGCACGAGCAAAAACCTGTTTATCTTCGCGACGTCGCCGAGGTCATAGATGGTCCGGAAGAACCCACTCAATACGTGTTTTTCGGCCCCGGACCGGCTGCCGAAGAAAAACACATTTCCAGCCAATCCTCTCCAAAAGGGGTGTTTTCCGGCGTTACGCTCACCGTAGCCAAACGAAAAGGGTCCAATGCCGTTACAGTGGCCAATAACGTCCTTGAACGCATTCGAAATGCAACGGGAAGCGTCATCCCCGACAATATGCATCTCACCGTCACCCGAAACTATGGCGACACCGCCAAAGAAAAATCCAATGAATTGCTCTTTCACATGATGATCGCCATAGTCTCCGTAACCGTTCTCATTTGGTTTGTGCTGGGACATCGCGAATCCGGCGTTGTCGCTATTGCCATTCCCGTGACGCTCTCTCTGACCATGGCGGTTTTTTATCTGTACGGGTATACCTTGAACCGGATCACCCTTTTTGCGCTGATATTCTCCATCGGCATCCTTGTGGATGACGCCATCGTGATCGTGGAAAATATCGTCCGCCACTTCAGGCTTCCGGAAAATCGTGAGCGTTCCAGGGTCATGGTGGCCATCGAAGCGGTGGACGAAGTCGGTAATCCCACTATTTTAGCGACCTTAACCGTCATCAGCGCCATTCTTCCAATGGCATTCGTCGGCGGACTCATGGGGCCGTACATGAGACCCATTCCGGTGGGAGCGTCCGCTGCTATGATCTTTTCACTAATTGTCGCGTTTGTTGTCACCCCATGGGCTTCAATTCGGATGATAAAGCACGAAGAAAAAACGTCGGCCGGTGAGAACGGGGAAGAAGACTGGAGCACACGCCTTTATCGCAAAATAATGACCCCTTTGATTGAAAATCGATTCTGGCGATGGGTTTTTCTTATCAGCGTTGTTTCCCTCCTCATTGTCTCATGTGCCATGGTAGGAATCGGATGGGTTCGGGTCAAAATGCTCCCTTTTGACAACAAAAGTGAATTTCAGGTTATTCTCGACATGCCAGAGAGCGCCACTTTGGAAGAAACATCAGCCGCTGCTATGGAAATGGGGGATTATCTCAAAACCGTTAATGAAGTCATCGATTATCAACTCTATGTGGGCACCTCGGCACCGTTTAACTTTAACGGCCTGGTGCGCCATTATTACCTGCGAAAAAATGCTTACCAGGCAGATATTCAGGTCAACCTGGCAGATAAAGGACATCGAAAGAAACAGAGTCATGATATCGCCAAAAGGGTCCGACCGGTTCTCAAAAGCATCGCCGACCGGTATGATGCCCGGGTAAAAGTGGCGGAGGTCCCGCCCGGTCCGCCGGTTTTGTCCACTTTGGTGGCCGAAATTTACGGTCCTGATTATCAACGTCAAAAACAGATCGCCGCCGATATTATGGAAATCTTTGAAAAAACGCCCGGTGTGGTTGATGTGGACTGGTACATGGAAGAAACTCAGCCCCGCTACAAGATTGAAGTTGACAGGGAAAAAGCCGCTCTTCACGGGATCAGTGTGGACCGGATTAATCGCACGCTTGAACTGGCTCTCAAAGGACAACAGGAAGGGCTGCTTCATCAACCCAGGGAAAAAGAGGATGTTCCGATACTGATGCGACTTCCGCTGTCCGCCCGTGCCGGGATTAAACGTCTTAAAGAACTAAAACTTTTATCAGTCGACGGCCGTCTGGTGCCGATTTCGACGCTGATCAACGTTCGTAAAACCGCCGTGGATCAGAGTATTTATCATAAAAATCTAATGCCCGTGGTATATGTTGTCGGAGATGTCGCCGGGGTTAAGGAAAGTCCCGTGTATGCGATTTTGGAAATGAAGAATAAAATCAACGCAATCCAATTGCCCGAGGGGTACAATATCGCTCAACATACGGCCAGCCTTCCTTCCAGTGACCGGAAGTTTGAAATGAAATGGGATGGTGAATGGCACATCACCTATGAAGTCTTCCGGGATCTTGGCATTGCATTTGCCGTGGTTCTGGTGCTGATATTTGTGCTGGTTGTGGGATGGTTTCAATCTTTCAGTACACCACTGGTCATTATGGCCGCCATTCCTTTTTCTCTCATTGGCATCCTGCCCGCTCACTGGGCTCTTGGCGCATTTTTTACCGCAACCTCGATGATCGGCTTTATCGCCGGTGCCGGCATCGTCGTGCGAAACTCCATCATATTAGTGGATTTTATAGAATTGCGCCTGAACGAGGGGATGCCTTTGGATCTTGCCGTAATCGATGCAGGAGCGGTTCGCTTCCGGCCGATGATGTTAACGGCCGCAGCCGTGGTGGTAGGCGCCTCGGTTATTCTCTTTGATCCAATTTTCCAGGGCCTTGCCATATCCCTGATGGCAGGTGAAGTGGCATCGCTTCTGTTTTCAAGAATGACGGTTCCGATTCTTTATTTTCTCGACAAACGATGGGAGTTTGCTTATAAACAAGGGGTATGAGTAACTTCTCAATAAATTATGGATTCGGGTCAATATGATTATTAAATACACCAGAACTTATTAAGAGCTTACAACCCTAAGGTTACCATTTTCCTAATTCCCCTGTTTTATTTTTACGCTCGGGAATGCGTTAATATTAGTATGCGGCAAAAAAAGTGCCGATGTAAATTCATCCATAAAACGGCTGTTACTGCTAAAATCTATATAGGTCATATTATTTGAGACCTTTATAGCTTCATTTCTGTAGTCATCCGATATAGCTTCATTTCTGTAGTCATCCGAAAGCAAGGCCATATAAGCGCCGGCAATTAAGCTGTTACCCAAATCCTTAAAAAATAGCAAATCGACCCCAAGGACCTATCCCTTAAGGGCCGATTTGCCAATTAAAAAGGGGAGAAATATGAAAATAGAGGTTGCCAAGCTAACCTCTAATTGAATAAAATAGCAGCAAATATTATGCCACAAATCAGGTTTTATGGATTTTTTTAAAATTTATGTTGAATCGCTTTATCTGGCTCCAGAAGCTCGTCCTTAATATAGTTGAAATTCGCACCGCTTTGGACGGGTTGACTCCTGAATCGTGTCCACCACGGTTTTTCAATAATTGTTAAACTCATGTACAAACATGAACCCCCTCTTGTTCAAAATATAAACACTTATGCTGTCCATTCATTTAACACATTGACGGTTGGATGACAAAAAAACTTTTAACTGGAACTTCAATTCTACGCTATTTTATCCATCAACCCGCAACCGGAAACGAAAAACCAGCACCCAATCTTAATTGGCATCTGTATTGCAATATCAGCGTGAAAAACACAAAAATGAACAGGTTTGGAAGAAATAGCAATTTACAACCTTGATCTTAACTGCTATCACGCTAAAGGCAATTTAATAGTGACAAGATCATGGTGGAAGATGATCCAAAATCCAACATTTAATTTTAAGAAATTCTTGATCAATAAAGTTTTGCATCAATTTTGTCTGCACCTTAAGTATTATAAATGAAATCCATTTTCCGGGTGTATTTTCTATTTGGGATTTAACTGAAAGGAGATTTAGATGAAAGCATTAAAATTTTTCTCGTTCGCAATACTTTTTTTAGGAGTTATTTTTTTATTTGCTTCCCCAAACAATGCTGGAAATAGCGATAAATTTAGTACAATCGATTATACCCGCCCTCTTGAGCACCAAGAATTGGAAGAATATGTTGGGCCATCCACATGCGCAGAGTGCCACGAAGATGCCATAGATGAGTTAATGAGCTCCAGTCATTACACATGGGAGGGGAAATTTAAAAAGGGCGGGAGATACTCCAAATGTCGAATGTCAGCCGTGCCAATCAACTGGTTGGGCGTTGTGTTCAAGAAAAATCACATGCATGATAGATGCGGGCTTTGCCACATTGGTGGCGGGCCCATGCCTGTAGATCCTGCAAAAGCTACAGATGAGGACAAGGATAAACTGGACTGCCTCATCTGTCACGCCATAACGTATGACACAACCGTGCGGGTTCCAAAGCAAGTAAACGGGAAATGGATTCTGCCCCAGGACAGAAGCCTGGAAGCCGCGAGAAGTGTTGGAAAAGTTACCCGGGACAACTGTTTGCGCTGTCATTATGTTGCTATTTGCGATTACAAAAGGGGAGCTGACATAAAAAATGACATCCATTTTAGAAGTAATATGAGTTGCACAAAATGTCACAGCGTGGAAAATCACAGATTTCCGGGATTTGGCCCGACCATGTCACGAGAAGTGTCACAACGCGTTCGGTGTACAGATTGCCATGCTCAATCACCGCACGGAAATGAAACATTAAACAAACATGTACGGATTGACTGCCGAACATGTCACGTGGTTTCCGCAGGGGGAGTTTTCTATAAAAATTCAACAAAAAACAGTATATTTATAGAGAAAAAAGGCATTTACAAAATTGAAGAAAAGTTTGGTATAAAACGCCCCGTGTATTTTTGGTACGATGGTGTTTCCCGGGGGCCGGTACCCAAGGGAAGTATTGATGATCCTTCATCCAAAATCCAACCTTTTAAGAAATACACGGGTGTTGCCCCGGTGGATAAGAAAACCGGAGATTTTCTATGGCTCGACCTTGGTATGTTTACCAAAACAGGTGATATAGAAAAGGCAATTAAGGCAGGTGTCGATGCAAACGGCCGACTTTACAGCGGATTATGGAAACCGAAAAAATATGACGTTTACTTTCAGCTCAGTCATGGTGTAACCGTAGAACGGTCTCTGCAATGCAATGACTGTCACAGTCCATGCGGGGTTATGGATTTTAAAGCACTTGGGTACACTGAAGAAAAAGTAAAAGAGCTAACCAAAAAAAGATAGTCTATAAAGGTACCGCTTTAAAAAATGAAATTCCTATACTACAAATTATAGAGTGAAGATGCGGAAACGCCATAAATAAAGGAGATGAAAACTGTGAAAAAGTTGCTGTTCGTTATTTCCAACGGATTTGAAAAGGCAGGCCGTGCGACCCGTGCTTTCCAGTTTGCCCAAGTGGCCTGCGAGAAGGGACACGATGTTAAAGTATTTCTTGTGGATGATGCGATTCACTGGGCTCAATTTGGCATGGCTGAAGGGGTAAAGGCATCTACCGGCGAAGAAATGAAGCCTTTTATTGATTATCTAACGGAACATGGGGCTACGATTTATGCCTGCAAGGCCTGAGTGGATCACCGGTATTTATCCCCCGATGAAATGATTCCGGGGGTAGAGATTGAAGGGGCACCTTTTCTGATTGATTTATTAAACGAATATCAAGCATTGACCTTTTAGTCGACAAAGTTAGATAAGATACTTTAAGCACACCTTTTTTATTTTTCCAATATTATTTGCAATACAAGTCAATACATTAAAATAACGCGTGTTCCCCTGATTATTACATGCTTAATGAGTTTTTGGGATTCGATAGGAAAATGATCCATGAGAAATATATTTCGCTGATCGAATCATTTGAAAATTAATGAAACAGAAAGGAGTGAGCCCGATGAAAACCATGCTCTTTGTAGCAGAGAAGGGAAATTTCGAAGGAAAGGTGAGCGGCCCGTCGATGCTCAAATCTGCCGCATTGGGCGTTGCTAACCAGGTGGCACAGGATTATGGCCGTGAAGTCGGCAAAGGATTAAGTGTATCATAGGCATGAAGTTTAATTTAAGTTGAAACCCGCGTTCGGTTTCTCACAATAAAACAATGGCGGCGGCTTTGGATAACTCGATAATATAGTTGGGAAAGATTCCCCCGACCACCATCCCGAAAATCAATAATCCGGCCAACACTTTTATGGAAGGAGATACCTTGAGATCGGGCAATTCTTTTCCAGGTTCCAGAAGGTAGGCCGCCTTGACCACCAGAAGGTAGTAGTAAAGGGAAATGACTACATTGATCATGGCGATGAGCACCAGTGTGAAGTAACCTTTTTGCATGGCCGCGGTGAAGATCAGAAGTTTGCCCGTAAACCCTATGGTGGGCGGAATGCCGGCCAGACCGAAAAGGGACAGCATCAGCGCCATGGCCAGAATCGGGGAACGGCGATGCAATCCGGCCAGGTGCTCGACATCCAAATTTCTGCCGTCGTCCGCCACTTTGATCACCACCAAAAAACAGGTGAATTTCATCATCAAAAGAGACAGCGCATAAAAAATAGCGCCGGAGTAGCCGGCCGGGTTCATGCTCAAAATCCCGATGAGCACGTATCCGGCATGGGCGATGCTGGAGTAGGCCAGCAGCCGCTTTAAATCCTTTTGGACAACGGCCGCCAGGTTGCCTATCGTCATGGAAACGATGGAAAGTGTCACCAGGATATGTACCAGATAGGTACTTCCGGGGCCGCTTAATGCGATAATTCGCATGAGAATGGCGATTGCCGCAACCTTTGAAGCCGTGGCAATATAGGTGGTCACCTGGTTGGCGGCGCCCTCGTATACGTCCGGAACCCAGAAATGAAACGGAAACACGGCCAGCTTGAAGAAAAATCCGCTGAGCAGCAGAATCAGGGCGATAATCACCACCGGCCGATTAATGACACCCGGAAGTATTTTAAGAATTTCCACCAAATATGCGGCCTGGATGCTGCCGTAAAGCAAAGCAAAACCGAAAAGCATCATGGCCGAGGCGGAAGCCCCGATCAAAAAATATTTGATGCCTGCATCGATTCCCCGGTCCCGTCCCTTTCTCAGGAAAACCAGCGTGTAGAGTGAATAGCTGGAAAGCTCCAGAGCGACGAATATGGTCAAGAGGTGAACGCTGCTGACCAGCATCATCATGGACAGGGTGCAAATGGTCAGCAAAAAGTAGAATTCCGGGTGAAGCCGCTCCTCGATCCCATCGAGTTCCGTACAGAGGCACACCACCAGAAACAGCCCCATGGACAGCATGACTTTAAACACCTGGGAAAAGAGGTCTACACGATACGTCCCCAAAAAGAGGTCTCCAACCAAACGGACGCATGCCAGGCACACCCCAACCCCTACGGAGGCCAAAATGAGGGCAATGAAATAGACCTGTTCGGGTCTGACCCGCCGCGTCATGGATAAACCCAGAAATACGGTGCCCACCATTAAAAAGTAGAATTCAGGACTGAAAATTATCCAACTCATCATGGCAACCCGTTGACAAAAGGAATTGATGCCGTCTGAATCATGTCAAGCATAACATTAGGAAAAAGACCAAAAATTACGATGACCGAAACCAGGATCATCCTGGGAATACCCAACTGGAAAGAGACATCTTCCAAATGAGCAAAACGATCGTTTTTCGGCCCGTAGCAGGTTCGCTGCACCACCCGCAAGATGAACAGCGCACTCACAACCAGGGCACAGACCGCCAGTGTTCCATACACCGGATAGACCTTGAAGGAAGAAATGAAGACCGTGAGTTCCGCCCAGAAACTGGCCAGACAGGGAACACCGATACCGGTGAGTGCCGCCACAATAAAATAGCCGGTGGCCACCGGCATGATCCGGCTCAGCCCCCCGAGATCCGCAATGTTTTTTGTGTGGGTTCTATCATAAATGTAGCCCACCGATGAGAAGAATAGCGCCGTCATCACCCCATGGGCAAACATCTGAAAGACTGCCCCGTTGAGCCCCTCCACGGTCACTGTGGCCAGCCCCAAACCGACGATGCCCATGTGTGAAACACTGGAATATCCGATAACAAATTTGAGATCGGTCTGGCTCAATCCCACAAAAACACCGTAGACAATACCGACGACGGCAAGGAGCGCCATGAGGTGCGCCCAATACTGCCAGCCTTCAGGGCAAAGGAGGATGGCCACACGCAGCACACCGAACGCGCCGATTTTCATGAGTACACCGGCGTGGATCATGCTCACCGCGGTGGGCGCAGCCACATGACCCACCGGCGACCAGGTGTGAAAAGGCCAGACACCCGCCAGGATGCCGAATCCGATGTACAGAAGAAGGAACGCAAATTTCTGCTGAAAGGGGCTGAAGGTTCCCGGATGCATGAGCGCCACCAGGTCGAATGTATTGAATCCCGATTTGACCACGAGATAAATAATGGCCGGAAGGATCAAGGCGCTGCCGGCCAGCAGATACAGCGTCAGCTTCATGGCTGCGTACTCCTTGCGCGTGCTGCCCCACACGGCAATGAGCAGATACATGGGAAAAAGCGACACATCATACCAGACGAAAATAAAGAAAAGGTCCATGCTCATGAAAAGTCCGAAGACACCGGAGACCAAAAGAAAAAGCAGTGCGAAAAACTCCTTGACCCGGGTCTGAAGCTCCCACATGGTGAGTACGGCGGTAAAAAAAACAATTCCGGTCAAAAGCAGCATGGGCAGACCAAAGCCGTCGGCACCGTTGAAATAGGTAATTCCCAAAGACGGGATCCATTGAAACTTCTCCACGAACTGGAGCCCGCCCTGACTCTTGTCATAGGCAAAGAACAGATAAACGGATATCAGCAAGGTGATCCCGGAACAAACGGCGCTGACCCATTTGATGGTGTCCTTTTTATCTTTAGGGATAAAAAGGATGATCAAAAGCCCTCCCACACAACTGAGCAGAATCGAGGACAGATACGGAAAATCAGCATATGCCATGTGCATTTGAATATGACCTTAAAAGAAAAAGTAAAGTGCCAGCAAAAGGATGACCACAAACATCGTCATCAATTTATACTGAATCATCGAAAGATGAAGATCGGAAAGCATCCGGCCGCTTCTTACGGTACCTTCGCTCATCGCGTCGATGCCCCCGTCAATGACCTGATTATCATTTTTTGTGCACACATTGGACACCCCCCGGTAGATAACGACTTCCAAAAGCAGTCGATACATCCGGTCAATGTACCACCGCTGGAGAAACAGTGATTTTACCGCCGGAATCCGTTCGGCAAAACCGATTTGACCGGCTCTGCCGCGGCCAAATTCCACCCAGGCCAGAATGAGCCCGATCGCGGCCAAACTCAAGGCTGCATATAACAGCCAGGCATGGTGATTTCCACCGATTTCTTCCATACCCGCAGGGCGTCCGGTGAGAAAAAGCTGCAGCATATTTTTACTGAAACCCAGCACCAGGGTTATGGCCGCCATGATGATCAGCGGCCAGGCCATCACCCGGTAATGATGATGTTCCTTTTCACCGTCTCGGGTGAATGCAGTGTTTTCTTGTGCCTTCTCATCTTTGGCAATTTTCGGAAAAAGGATAATAAAGATCAGCCGGAATGCGTAGTAAGCGGTTAAAAACACACCCACAAGTCCGGCTGCCAGCCATATGGGATTATCCAGGCTCGCCAATTGTGCCAAAATCAATTCCTTGCTGAAAAAGCCTGAAAGCGGCGGCAAACCCGACAAAGCGGCGGCGGCGATAACCATGCAGATCATGGGAGTTTTCAAACGGCGGCCTCCCTGTCTCCCGATTTCAAACATGTCGTTACTTTCATAAGTATGGATAAAAACCCCGGAGCAAAGGAACAGCAAGGCCTTGAATCCGGCATGGGTGGTCAGGTGAAACACCCCGGCAACATAACTTCCCGCGGCCAACCCCATAATCATGAATCCCAGCTGGCCGATGGTGGAATACGCCCAGACCTGTTTGATATCCCGGCTGACCATGGCTATGGTGGAGGCCAGTAGCATACTGATGGTGCCGATGGCGAGACAGACGGTCATGGCTGTGGGGGAATGGCTGAAAAAAGGGAAAAGACGGGCAAACAGAAAAACACCTGCGGCCACCATTGTGGCCGAGTGCAACAGCGCACTGACCGGCGTGGGACCTTCCATGGCATCCGGCAGCCAGGTCAGCAAAGGAAACTGGGCGCTTTTGCCGACGACCCCGCCAAAAATCAGAAGGGCCGAAAGCGTGATCAGTCCCGGCGCCATGTTCGTCGTCACCATGGGGCTGTTCAATTTTAAGATATCCAGATTCCCCAAATTCATTAACACCAGCAAAAGACCGATCAAAAAAGCCACATCGCCGAGACGGGTCATGACAAATGCTTTTTTCCCCGCCTCGCTGGCACTGAATTTTTCGTACCAGAACCCGATGAGCAAATAAGAGGACAGGCCCACCAGTTCCCAAAAGACATATAATTGGAGCATGGAGGATGACAGGGTCAGACTTATCATGGCCCAGGCAAAAAGCGACATGAATGCGTAATAACGAGAGAACCCCCTGTCTCCGGCCATGTAGCCGAGGGAATAGATCTGAACGAGAAAACAGATTACGGTCACAATGGTGAGCATCAAGAGGCTTAAGGGATCCAGAAGAAAACCAACGGGAACGGTGATGTCACCGGATACCAGCCATTGCCCGGCGTACTGGATGGACGTTTTCAGGTGCCGGTATCGGACCAGCAGAAAAACGGCGCCTGCCAAAGAGCCCGTAACCGCCCCGATGGAAAGACCGGCACTGAGCTGCGCTCTGCTTCGTGTAAAGAGCATGATCAGCACAAAGGCACCAAAGGGAAGCAACGACGTCATTGCAGCCGTTACAAAGGTCCAATCTTTCATCAGTGTCAAAGTCATAATGTCCCGTTTTTTAGAAAATAGATAAACGCAAATGTAATTAGAAGATGAGCAAGTCTCGGAAAACAGGAAGTTAAGAAGGTCAGAAAATCAGAAGGTCGGAGGCTCTGAGACATGCCGAACTTCTTACCTTCCCACCTTCTCGCTCTTCACTTTCTTATTTTTTAAAATATCCGTAGCTTTCCTTATCCTCTTTCCGGATTAATAGACTAAAACTTTCAATTATAAGCTTCGGGATCAATGGACCCCTTCCGTCTATACGCACAGACAATCAATGCCAATCCCACGGAAACTTCGGCCGCGGCGATGGCCAGTATGAAAATCGCTATGGCCTGTCCTTCCAGGTGCTGCCAGCGCAAGGCTGCGCCGATAAAGGCGACGGCTCCGGAATTTAACATAATTTCCAGGCCCATAAGAATCATGATCAGGTTCCGCCGTGTCACCGCACAAAACATCCCCATCAAAAAAAGGATTCCGGCCAACAGAATAACATGGCTGTAAGGAACAATCATCGTCAGTCCTCGTTCAACTTTACGAATAAATAAATTAGATACTCGACATACTCCCTACCGATGCAAATGTTACCGAAAGACTTCTCAGAAATGCCTAAAGTTTGAAGTGATCTAAAGTGCCTAAAGTTGAGGTAGCGCTAACGCGCTGTCATTAAAAATATAATTGGCCTAAAATTCCTTAACCCTGGCCCAGACCGATCACCGACACGCTATACTCAAAAAATCATGTTTATAATGGTTCATAGGCCAGACCAAGATATGAGCGATACGCACCAGGGCGGGCTTTAGCTCACTTTCAACTTTAGCTCACTTGTAACTATCTCTATTCATTCCCAGATACAGAACAGCGACCACTGCGATAAGCAGAAGCAAAGAAACGATTTCTATAGCCAGCCAGTGTTTCCGGAAAAGATAGTGTCCGAAGAACACGGGTTCGGCTACGGCTGCTTTC
Organism: uncultured Desulfobacteraceae bacterium; assembly: GCA_964492995.1. Taxonomy (GTDB): domain Bacteria; phylum Desulfobacterota; class Desulfobacteria; order Desulfobacterales; family UBA11574; genus S5133MH16. The sequence continues at coordinate 15,079 of CAZBOB010000084.1, forward strand.
AGCGGAATCCGGCTGTCCGGATCGCCCATGATCATCAGCGTGCCTGCGGCAATAAATACAAGGCACATTCCAACGGCGGGGATCCATTGACGAATGGGAAAAAACTGTTCTTCGAACCCCTCCACCTTTAACATCATAATGATAAAAAGGAATAAAACCATAATGGCCCCGGCGTAAATGATCACCTCCAGCGCCGCTAAAAGGGGCGCTCCCAGAAGGTAAAACAGCATGGCACTCCCGAAAAAGGAAATGATTAGGTAAACCACCGCATGCACCAGATTGCGCCGGGTAATGGCCAAACCCGTGGACACGAGAATCAAAGCTGCCAGCGCATAAAAGATAACGGAATAAAGAGTCATATTTTCAATCCAACCTCTTTCCTGACAAGAAGGTCAGAAGATCAGAAGGTTAGAAGGTTAGTTTTTTTTCACCTTCCAAACTTTTCGAGTAGGCAGGAGCCTCCCGAGGCTAAAGGAAAATGTTTGTTTTCTCCG
>CAZBOB010000085.1:0-15526 GCA_964492995.1 uncultured Desulfobacteraceae bacterium
TGCCGGAAACCAAAATCTACCATTTCTGGATGGACACTAACTAATATCCAATATTACAGTAAACTTACTCCCCTCCCCTAATTTACTTTCAACTTTAATACGTCCATCTATTTTCTTAATGAGATTATGGACAATGTACATTCCGAGCCCGGTTCCTTCTTCTGATGGGTTGGTCGTAAAAAAAGGATCAAATATTTTTTCTAAGATCTTTTCATCCATCCCTCTGCCATTGTCGCTGACTTCAATGATCAGTTGATTTTCTTTTGAATCATCCATGGAAACAACCAGATCGACTCGTGAATTTTCATTAAACGGTTTATCAAAGGCATTTGCGGCATTTATCAAAAGATTAATCAAAATCTGCTCCAAAGGTTTTCGGTCAATAAGCATCTCCGGCAAGTTTTCCGGAATATTGACATTAAAGGTTTTTACGGTTTTTCCAATCTTGCTTCTGCAAAACGCAACAACTTTTTTAATCACAGGTTTCAGGTCAATTTTTTCAATTGCCTTATCCTGGTCCGGCTTTGAAAATACTTTTAAGTCCTTAACAATGGATTTGATTTGCCTGGAGCCATGTTGGATATTATCTAAAAGTTCAAAAATATCTTTGCGAAATTCAGGGTAAGGCATGTGCAATATTTCCAGATCCGGATGCTTTTTAGCATATTCATCAAGTATAGGTATCACCGTATTAATATAATCCCTTAAGATCGGAATATTGACGGAAATATAATTGTTCGGATTATTGATCTCATGGGCTATCCCTGATACCAGGACCCCGATGGATGCCAGTTTTTCACTCTGTATGAGCTGCTTTTCCATCCGCTTCTCTTCGGTAATATCGTGGATGCGAACTATGGTGGCCTCAATGTTGCCGCTATTATCTATTATCGGGTATAATGAAACCTCTTCGAATCGTTCCGAATTTTTTAGACTTTGGCGCTGAAATTTTTGCTCCCTCCCCTCTGATACTGCCCCAGGGATTGTGCATCCCTCACATATTTCGGTTTGGTTGCCTAATCCCACAAAACAGGGTTTTCCGATAACCTGGTCAGCGTTTTTTATCATATAATAATCCAGCGTAGGCCGATTAATAGCATGAATGGTTAGCTCTTCTCCCAGGAGGATAAGCGGATCTGAGATCCCGTCAAAGATCGACTGGAGCATGGTCTTGCTTTTTCGGAGTTCGTTTTTTGTCCGCTTGAATTCAGTGATCTCCTGTACCGTGCCAATCATCTGAATCGGTCTGCCGGTTTCATCGAAGATAACTTCAGCTTGTTCATGAACAATGCGTTCCCTGCCGTCCGATAGAATGATACGATGGTCAATGTGATATGGCTTATTCTCATATAAGGCTTTATCAACAGACTGATTAACAAACTCCCTGTCTTCCGGATGTACGAAATTCAGAAATGTTTCATAGGTAACCTCAAATTCCTGGGGTATCCGCCCGAAAATTCGATATATCTCATCGGACCAATCCAACTCGTTGGTTACAATATTCCACGTCCAGCTTCCCAGATGGGCAATACGCTCAACCTGCGCAAGGCTTCCCACACTTCGCTTCAGTTTCATCCCCTCCAAATTGTGCTCAGTCACATCTTCAATTGTCAGAAAAATTAACGGTATTTTGTTCGCCTCTCCGGATATCCGTCGGGCGTTCAGCCGCATCACCCGCGGACCAATGTGTTCAAACTCATGTTTAACTTCATAGCCGTCCAAAGTGGTATCCATGAGGAGGATATCCTCAATCAATTCTCGAAGCTTGGGGATATCCCACTGTCGATTGCCCAGCTCATATAATAATTGCCCTTCGGTCTCTTGGGGTGTTACCTTAAAAACCTGATAAAAAGATCTGTTGGCAAATACCACCTTCAATTCAGCATCCAGAAGCAGCACGGATTCACCAACTATCGCCACGATGCCTTCAGCATGTTCACGAGTTTCTTTGATGCTTTTCTCTAACAGGCCGATACGGCTTACTTCTTTTTCCAACTCCTTGAGCTTTTGCTCCAATTCTTCATATGTCGGTTTATCCGCCATTAAAAACTTCTCCAAATGCTCCGAAAAAATAAAGGCTCATATACTCTTGTTCAAATTAGTTTCCATCCAGAAATGGCCCTTTTCCGCAATCTCTGCGTCAATCTGCGGAATTACTTGTGCGGCGTACCACTTGTACGCCTCCGCGTAATTCCTTGATTTCCTTGACCTTGCGAAAAATTGCTCATTTCTGCATTGAAAACATAATTTGTGCCCAATATATATTTATGGATGGGCACAAATTAAAAACGGAGTTCGAGCCTTAATGAGTCACATAAGGACTTACCTCCTGAATCAGGTTAGAGTCTAAATCAGGTTAGAGATAGATTCGTTTTTTTAAAAACCTCTAATGATATTCTGTGGATACATTTAATAGCATGGAGGGATCGAATAATAGCATGGAGGGATCGAAACTGCAAATATTTTATGTAGAAAGGTTGTAGCGTTTGATCCGGCTGGAAAAGAGCTACCTTTTTAGGAAAAATGTGGCTATCTGAAGTAACAAAAGGCAGCTCTAAATAGAGCCGCCTTTTGTCTCTAAGGCATTGAATTAATTTAACTATCTTTTTTAGATTATTTTCGTTGGAGCTTCTTGCTTTGCCATGAGAACAATATCTCTTGGATTGCAAAGCTGTTTGGGCAGCTCCGCCACACGCCCGCAGGAAATGCAAACAAAATTGATGTGTTGCAGTTTTGGTTTGCAAATATGTCTGGGATCTTTGTGTGCCAGGCCGCAATGGTCACAAACATATGCGTCTTTTATTGCCATCGGATCACACAGGTGACCGCAGTCCTCCGTTACTTTTCCGCAAGTTTTGCATACATGAATCTCATTTTCCATAATAGATTTCCTTTCAAAGAAATAAAATTTTCAACAAACACAACATCCTTCCAAATACGACTGTTAAAGCGATTTCAGAATTATGCAAACTTACAATTCAAAATCCATGCCAAATACAATAAATTGCTGCTCGATAAATTAGATGGAACTTCAATAGGTTATCAATGGTCTTCAATTTCCCTGACAGGGAAAGCAAAACCAATAGAGACACAGTGAAACACAACTGTCTCATGATAGATGTGGGATTTGTAACCGTTAACAAGTGTCCGGATTTCGGCATCAAACGCACTGATCCAGAGCGCGAACCAGCATTCGCATATGGCTTTTTTCGGCCTGGGCAATGGTTAAAAAGCTGTCCCGTACGGTCTGATCTTTTTCTTGCTCGGCCATGGTTTTGTACAGATCAAAGGCAGCGTACTCCATGTGAATGGCCAGTTCTAAAATTCGCAGACACGGGTTTCCCTCAATATTTTTAAGGTATCCCAGCACCTCCCCAAGGTTTTCCCCACCTTCAAGGATTTCTCCTTTAAGGCTTTCGTAGAGTTGGTCAAAGGCCATGGGAGTGCTTACCGCTTTTTCCCAGAACCCGTAAACGGTTCTGGCATGTGCGATTTCCGCCTTGGACAACTGCTCCAAGGTAGGAATAATCGGATCAACTGCAAAGTTTTTTAGAATATAAGTATAAAATCGCCAGGCCCCTTTTTCCAAATCCATGGCGGTAAGCAAAAGTTCCACAGGCCCTTTGGTTTTATCAAAGACCTGTATTTTGGGAAATCCTTTCAGGGTCTTGCCTTCCCAGGAGAGGATCCCTCCTTCCAGATTGTATATTGTTTTTTCACTAAGACCTTCTTCAGAAAACATGGATGCTGCAGCTATAGAGCGACCACCACTGTGGCAGTAGAAAATAACATCGCTGTTTGCAGGCAAACCGGAAAAATCGGATAAGAGTTCATTCAAGGGAATAAACTTAGCCCCTGGAATGTGGCCTTTTGTATATTCATCCGGCTGCCGGACATCCACAAGCAGGTACTCCTTTTCATTGTGGGATTTGATAAATTGCTTCAATTCTTCGGCTGTAATATCTTCAAATTCCGAATCGTACATTTTTTACCTCCTCTCAGATACACCTTTGCTGCGGCCATACCATTGTGCAATCACCTCCGGGGCAATACCCATAACATACGCTGCAATAGCCAGCTGGTTGATTAACGTGGTTTTCAATATGCCAAAGTTTTGCCAGCGGCGGGGAGATGTGAAAACAGGTACGGGTAAAGTTACTATTTTTCCTTGTTTTTGCAAACGCCGGACCAGTTCAAAATCTTCCATTATCGGAATAACCGGAAATCCTCCGATCTGATGAAAAACCCTGGATGAAATGAAAATCGCCTGGTCACCGTAAGGCATTTTCAAAAATCGAGAGCGCCAGTTTGCAAGGCGCTCAATAAGCCGAAGGCCCGGCATAGGGGAATCCATACGAAGTTCGAATGCGCCGGCAACCATTTTAGGTTGTTTGAAGCTGTTAAAAATAAAGTCTTCAAATTTTTCGGGCAGCCGTGTATCGGCATGAAGAAAAACAAGCACATCACCGGTGGCTTGATCGGCGCCCCGGTTCATTTGCCGTGCCCGTGGCGGGGCGCTGGTGATAACTCTTGCACCCAGTGATTTTGCAATCGACACGGTATCATCATTACTTCCCCCATCCACTACAATGACTTCCTTTTTATCCCCGGGACCGATACTTTCTATGGTATTTGCAATATTATCCGCTTCGTTTATGGCCGGTATGATAATTGAGATGCGATTGGGATTAAAAACAGTAGTGTTTGTATTTTGTGACCGTTCCCAGATGATAAGATCCTCAGGATGGTCTACATCTTTTAATACGTCCAACAGTGTAAAACTTAATCCCGAATGTTTTGCAATTTCTATTGTTTTTTCGAGAACATCACCTGCTCCCCAGTTTATACCGCTAAACAAATCAGGGATGGCTTTTGATAGAGAATTCTTTTGCAGCCCAATCAAATAGTAGCCGCCGTCTTTGGCCGGACCCAGCACCAGATTTTTTAGTTTAAGGGCGTCAAATGCTTTTCGAATGATAACATTTGTTAACTCCGGGATATCGGTACCTATAATCACAGCTTCGGTTGCACCGGCTCTAATGGCATCTTGGAAAGAACGTTTCATACGCCGTCCGAGATCACCACTGCCCTGGGGGCGATACTCAAAATCCTGACCGAGCCAGGTTTGCATTAAATTTTTATCCCCACCCTGATAACGGATCTCTACAGCCAATTCACGTCGTGTTGATAACCTTTTTACCTGTGACAGCGTGTGTTCCGTCATTTTGCGCTGAAGATCTGCAGCCCCTTCTGCCCCTAGCCGGGGAATAAGTCGTGTTTTGGTGGTTCCCGGTTCCGGATAACGGGTGAAGACAATCAAATGTTCTTTGAAATTTATTGGCATATTCCGGACCAATATAGATTTATGGGCGGGCACTAAATAGTGTCCGCCCATAAATGGTAAATATTGGTTCCCGGCAAGGCCCGAGCGAGTTTTCAACCGCAGGCATAGCCCGCTATGTCGAGGATTGAAAACGAGTGAGAACGCCGCCGGGGACCGAAAGATGCCGTTTATGGATGGACACTAATTAAATGCTCACATTTAACCCACCCTGTTTTTCTGCTCCCTTAAAAACGTATCCAGCGCCTCGATCACCACGCCGGTGATGGTAGTATTGTTCGCTGATGCAAAACCTTCAACTCTTTCCGCGAGCCTACAGGGGATCTGAATGGTGAACTCCTTGGTTAAATCAGAGCATTGATCCTTAAAATTTTCGCTGTCCATTTTCGGCTCCAGCCTTTTCAGTTTCAATTAGGGTGAACTCATCATTTCCAACCATTGAAATTAAGATTAACATAAAAACGTTCCTAAAGAAAGCCATATGCCAAAGGAAACTACCTCCCAATAACCCTACAGAATTCTTGACATTTTCCTTTCACTGATGTATTCACTTGAATCAATTCAAATTAAATCAAAGAAGCTTCCGTTCTATTAATGCGTGAAAGAATTGAAAGAGAGGGTAGATAAATAGCCCGGCGTGTGAAGGGCATTGCAAAAATGTCGCAGATCTAGCCCAATGCCCGGTCGAATGTAAAAATGCGGTCGCCCGTAAAATCATGCAGGATTTTTCGCGGTGTAACGGCTTATAAAAAAGGAGATTTCAAACCAATTCCGTTTAGTTTGTACCCGATAGAGGTGCCTGACCCAAACGTTCAATATTTGCTATGCCCTCAAGATAACACAGGCTTGATTTTGGAAAGAAACCTTGAATATGAGGGAATTGAAGCTTCAGGCACGGAACCTAGAACGGAAAACCGGACTGAAGGGGGGATGAAAAACACAAGATGTAGGGTCAGGGGAAAATCTAAACTATGCAATAATTTTTAACATGAGCGATCGATATCTAAATGGCATCACAAGCTTTTGACATTACTAAATATTTCATGTACGGCAAGATATGCCATATTCGAGTTAATCCATCATTTAGACATTTTCAGCATATTTTACCCTAAAAACCATACAGAATATTAGACAATCTAATACTAAAGTATTAGAAATTTTTTAATACCCCTCTTTCAATCTAGTACCTTTTACCTAGAAATCTCCACCCAAAAAATACGAAAAAAATCATACTTTCTTCGTATTGACAGCTTTATACATAATGTTATAGAAATTAATTGGTTTAAAAGATTATTTATTGAATAATCCTAATATTATTTTATAGATAAAGCCAAACTTGTCGTAAGATAGGGACGGAAAGCCACGGATCTTAATAAAAGATAGCCGGGTTGCCTTGGATAAGGGTAATCCGGTTTTTATTTTTAACCATTCAACCGGACTCGGGAAGTTAGAACCGTCCGGGATCTTAAGAGGGCTTTCGGAAACGTAGGTTATGCTTGAATTAGTAACCCATTGCACAACCGAAAGGGTGCGTGATGGGAACTCTACGCCTAAGGTTACGTGTGGCGTATTTGTATTACGACCCCAATCTAAACCAGAAGAATAGAGATGCAAAATCGGCATAAGTACATTTGGTTGATGACAGGGATTGCGGTTATAATTATTATTGGTTTGGCAATAAATAATTGGCGGAAGAGCGATGAGAATGCCTCCACATTTCCGCAGCGTGAAGCCACCCCATCAACAATCCCCAGTGTTCAAGTGAAAGGCACAAATGATTCTACTCATACACCTGAAATAGGAAAAGAATCTTTTCATGACCTGACTCAAACCAATACTACGGAGGAGCTTTTAGCAGAACTGCGCAGGGCAATAGAGAGTAAAAACGCGGATATTCCCATTATCATTACAAAACTCAAAGCTGCTTGGGGTGACCACCTCCCAATCGACACGCTGCTTAACGAAATAGTTCAGAAAGACGCACCGATTGCTTACAGACAGATCCTCATAGATGCCCTTGGATCTTATAAACGTACCTTGACGTATGATGAGAGGGAAAGGGTGTTTTTCGGATTCGAAGCGCTTTTTTCGGATGAGACAGCCGATGTAGCCTTACGTATTGTTGCGATTCAGCGATATGCTTCGTTTTACGTCTTGATGAATGACGCCGGATCACCTTTGGGTTTGAAGTCACATGATTCACTCTTCAACTGTCTTCAGACTGCCGAAAAAGATTCTCCTCTTTACCGTCAAATTATCACCTCAATGGCTACGATGCAAGATAAGAGGCTACTCCCGGAACTGCAGAATGTTTTGACTGATGCTGACGATACAGAACCTGAAATGCTCCGGGCAGTAGTCGGAGCTGCAGGCATATTGAAAGAACAGGAATTGAAGGATAAACTCATTGCGGTACTGGACACAACTACGGATGCGCGAGTATATCGTGCCACCGCGTATTCTCTTGGACGCATGGCCGACTACTCGGTCATCGAGGCCCTTAACCGTAACTACGACAAGTTGGATGCCAGCCCATTGATAAAGCATGTCTTCAAGAGCAACAAGGATGTCATAAGAAAAGGCATTGAAGGCGACGATATCCCAGCAGCAAGGGCGTGTATAGCAGCAACCGCGAGAACTGCCGATTCGGATTGCCTTGACGCTATCGTTGATATGTATGCTGACTGGGATGAGCAGACAAGGCTCTATACCATCGAAACGCTCGGCGCTTCACGAAGAACACCAGCGCTATACATTGAGAAGATGCGTCAACGGGAAACATCCGACGACATTCTAAGCAGAATCAATACTCTATTTGGAGAACAGGAACTCACGGGGAGATAAAACGATGCTAAAGAAAATCTCATTTCTTGCCCTGATGGTTTCGATCTTGGGGTTGGCACCGCCAGCATCTGCGGTTACGGAGCCTACTGGTAACAAGGGCAATCTTTCTGCCCAGGAGAGTGGGGATGCGATTTATAGAACCGGCGCAAAGGGATACAGCCATGCAGGTCTTTACTATAAGAGTGATAGTGGGCTGCATAAAGTGATCGAGGTCATTGCAGATTCTTGGAACCCTGATGACTGGGCATGGGTAGATATCGTACACGTAACTACTTTTTCGTCTTTCAAGAGCGGTGAGACGTACTTGGGGGCATATACCAACATTGACGAAGTGAAGGGGGACGAGGGGAAGAGAGAGGACATCATTGGTACAGCACTTGCCGCGGAGGCAAGAACAAACCTGTATTACACAATCTGGGGACAGATTGATTGGAATGGCTCGTCGTGGAACGGAACCATCGATGATTTAGATAACATACGATGCGATGGGCTGGTCGAAGTGGCGTATGAAGTGAATTTGGTGAAGGTTTGGGGCAAGGATCAGCAAGAGTCACATTATCTCATACAGAATTATCCTGTTGAACACAACAATATCCCCGAATTTCTACCTGGAGTCTATTACTCAACTCCAGATCCAGATTACGAGGTCACCCCGTCAGTCCAAAGAGGAGGCTATGGTTGGACATACACGAAACTTCGCCCAAGCGAAATAGTGCGCCCTTTGAACCCCACATCGTGTTCGGAAACTCATGGTGTTACAAGTGGGTCTTGGCAAGGAAGCACGAGTAATCCGTACTTCACTTGGAGCGGTGCTTCGGATGACTCAGGAATAGACGGCTATTACTATTACTGGGGCACAAGTTCCTTGGGCACTTCATCCAACTACACAATCCTTGCTATGTATGATCCATCATCAGTTGGTAATGGTACATACTACTTGAGGGTGCGCACCAAAGACAAGGCAGGCAATGAAGCGTCTTCTTGGAAAACGTTATTTGTCTTCAAGTATGATGATACGGCTCCTGGAACACCGTCTGTTACTGGGTATTCAGACTCAATCCATGGTACTACACTTACATCAGGAAACGAATATCCCTACCCCAACCCCCATTTTCATTTCTCCGCATCTGACAGCGGCTCAGGGATTGACGGCTACTACTATTATTGGGGCACAAGCTCGAGTGGTAATCCGACAACATGGAATACTTCCGGAGATTACACTGCATCGGGACTCACAAATAGCCAGGACTATTATTTTCGCGTGAGAGCAAGGGATAACGCTGGAAACATTGGTAGCATCCGTACGTTTATATACAAATACCGTGTTAACCATCCTCCCGAACTTAACAGTGGAGGTGTAGACCTGGACATTGGTGATACATCAACCATATTTACTTACGCTGTCCATTATTACGATCAAGACGGAGACAGCCCTTCCACTAGGAATGTTTATATAGATGGTTCTCAACATACCATGAGTTTAATCAGTGGTTCTGCAACCAATGGAACATATCGATACCAGACAACATTATCAGCGGGCAATCATAATTATTACTTCTACTTCAATGATGGAAATGGAGTTTCAGACAGGTTACCATCTTCGGGAACTTACTCTGGGCCATCGGTGAGCGTGTTGTGTACCTACTCCATTTCACCAACGAGCAAGTCCTTTACATCCAGTGGAGGTACAGGCAGTATCAGCGTGACCTCGCAAAGTGGTTGCAGCTGGAGCGGCTCGGAGACCGCAAGCTGGATATCGATCACATCCGGCAGCAGTGGCACCGGCAACGGCATTGTGAGCTATTCGGTTTCAGCCAACTCCAGTGCGAATTCCAGGACAGCGATAATTACGGTAGCTGGAAAGAGCCACACGGTGACGCAGGCAGGAGTATCGTGTACCTACTCCATTTCACCAACGAGCAAGTCCTTTACATCCAGTGGAGGTACAGGCAGTATCAGCGTGACCTCGCAAAGTGGTTGCAGCTGGAGCGGCTCGGAGACCGCAAGCTGGATATCGATCACATCCGGCAGCAGTGGCACCGGCAACGGCATTGTGAGCTATTCGGTTTCAGCCAACTCCAGTGCGAATTCCAGGACAGCGATAATTACGGTAGCTGGAAAGAGCCACACGGTGACGCAGGCGGCTACGATTTCATATCTAACCGTAAACATTGATGGCTCAGGAGTTGTAGAGCTTAATCCTGATGGTGGCACCTATGATTCAGGCACAGAAGTGGAACTGGCATCCACAGCTGATCCAGGATGGGTGTTCAGTGACTGGAGTGGCGATCTGATTTCTTCAGACAACCCTGTAACTATCACGATGAACTCCGATAAGAGCATCACCGCTACCTTCTTGGAAGATTCAGACAATGATGGCATTAGTGATGAAGAAGAAGATTCTGGACCAAATGGAGGTGACGGGAATAATGACGGAATACCTGATAGTCAGCAAAGCAATGTGAGTTGTTTACGAACTTGTGACGACCTGCTTTATGTCACACTTGAAACACCTTCCGGAACCACAATTAATAATTGTCAAGCTATTGAAAATCCCTCTTCTGGGAATGCTCCATCGGATATACAGTTTCCATATGGATTTTTTGAGTTTACCACAGAAGGTGTGGGCATTAGTTGTGCTACGACAGTTATCCTAAATCTTCCTTCTGGAGAGACTTTTGATACCTATTACAAATTTGGACCAACTCTGAATGACGGCACAAATCACTGGTATGAGTTCCTTGATGATGGCCAGACAGGTGCGCAGATAAATGGCGATGTTATCATCCTGAAATTTGTCGATGGTTTGAGAGGTGATGATGATCTTAAAGCTGACGGCATTGTCATTGATATAGGTGGGCCAGGAGTAACTGTCACTCCCAGTGGCGGAGGTGGCGTCTCAGGTGGAGGCGGTGGAGGTGGTGGCGGTGGCTGCTTCATAGCCACTGCAGCTTATGGTTCGCCAAGGGCATCGCATGTCAATATATTACGTGAATTCCGTGATCGCTTTCTGCTTGAAAGCACTATTGGCAAATCCTTTGTGAATTTCTATTATAAATACTCACCACCGGTTGCTAAATTTATCACAAAGCATGCTAACTCGAGGGTAATAGTTCGTGCGAGCTTGTTTCCTGTTGTAGTCGTCAGTTGGATGGCTCTAAAGATAGGTTTTGTAAATACAATGGCACTTATGTTCCTCTTTGGAATTGGGCTAATCGGCCTTGCAAGAGCCATGGGAAAATCAAAAGACTAAATTTCAATTATAAAACACTCAAGACAGGTTTATTTGAGCTTCCCTTTCTTACATCGTTTCGTCACATACTAAATATTATGTTATTATTCTTAAATTTGCGAATTCTACCTTTCGACCTTGAAAAAGCGAAACCATAAAATCTTTTAGACTACGCTTTGAAACCTTCAATCCCAGACCTGAAGTATCTGCAATAGAACAAAGGTCAACATAATTTCAAAAACATTGTGTTTTCGGATATCAGAAAGGCAAATCTCATTTTTGGGCTTTGCCTTTTTTGCATTTTTGTAAAAAATACGATATATGCACTTTAAATTGAGGTTCTTGGACCTGCAATGATGGCAAGAGATGTAAGGTTATAACAAGCTGGATTTTAACAACATATTCTCAATTTATCACCAGTTCAGCCATGACAAGACTCACCACAACGCCCTAAATCTTTATAGTAATTATTAACAATTTGAGTTTCCGGTCAAATTATGATAATTACAAAATTCGACCGCGGCCGACGGCAGTTACTGCACATCCCTCCGGCTACCTTATGTTACTGAATTTGAGAACAAACACACTGATTATCAACCCAAAACAATTCTGGTTAGTGAAATTTATTAACAAAAGAAACCCCACACGAGAAAGGAGTATCAATCATGAAGATCAATCGTTTTCCCATTTTAATGATTATGTGTATCTTGGCATTGGCCTTAGCGAATCCAGTACAAGCTGACAAGTTCACCGACATCATCGAGGTCTATAAGAAGTCTGAATCGGTGCAGCCCTTTTTTAAAAGCGCTTACGGCTATGCCGTTTTCCCGACAGTCGGTAAAGGTGGTATAGGCATCGGCGGCGCCTACGGTAAAGGTCAGGTATACCAGGGTGGCAAAGTCACCGGCGAAACCTCTCTGATAAAAGCGACCATCGGGTTCCAGTTAGGCGGCCAGGCCTTCAGTGAAATGATATTTTTTGAAGACAAACGGGCCTATGACGATTTTACCAGCGGGAATTTTGAATTTGACGCCGCTGCCTCCGCTGTTGCAATCACCGCCGGTGCACAGGCAAAGGTCGGGACTGAAGGTTCAACCGCCAGCGCAAGCGCTGGCCCCGCCACCGGCAAACAGGCCGAATCGAGCTATCGGAAGGGAATGGCCGTTTTTGTACACATCAAAGGCGGATTAATGTTCGAGGCCGCCATTGGCGGACAAAAGTTCAGCTTTAAGGCTAAATAACGGCAAACATGGCATTTTGGCGTTAGAACATCCCTCATTATAAACAATAGCTGTTATGTTTGGTATAGAAGAAGGATGCTGTGTAATTCGAGCGAATGATTGATTACAGATATCTCCAACGAAGTTGTAACGAACCCCGATTGCATGTTACTTCTATGAAAATGTAAATATTAGAGCTTCAAAATTCGTGTGATATCGTTTTTTCAAAAAGGGCAAATCCATTTGAGAGGGTTTGCCCTTCTTGATTTTTTATTCGGGATTTCCTCGTTCTACCGCCAGCCGATGGTTTCGTATCCCTTATCATGCAAGCACTTTTCAACAAAACGACGAAATACCTGGTCAGGCTCTCCTGAGTCGATGGTTTTCCGTGTCAACGTAGCCGCACCCACCCCGGCTGCACCGGCACCTGCCGCGCGTCCCACATTATCTCCGAGAACCGCCCCTACGGCAGCACCGGCTACCGCTCCCACAACAGCGCTGGCTGCGGTGTCCTTTGCAATTTTTTCTCCCTTGTTTTCTTCGGCCCCATATTCAGTTGCAAGACGCACGCACGCGTCAATATCGGCCTGGGCCCTTTCGTTCCCAACCTCGCTGAGATAGGAGTTTGGATACAAGACCGGCCGTTGCCGGGCACATCCACAAAAGATCAAGATAAGAATCATCAAAACAAGCGTGTTTATCTTTGGCATTTCACTCATTGGCAATTCCTTTTTAATTTCCTGCAAAACAGGCTTCCTCAGCCTGGAACCGTGAACCTCGAACCGCTTAATCTATGATACTATCGTTAACATTATATGACAATAGGCATTTCACCATTTGGATAGATCCGAATGACCCATGAATTTTTTTTCACTTTGCGTTAACTTTTTTGATGCGCATCGAGCTAATAACGGCATTAAGGGAAGTCATATAAATTGGCAAGAGCTTTGTAGGATAGTTCACCTATCTTCACAACCTTTGCATGGGGCAATTCAGTTGAATCGTCCTTTTTGCTTTTTTATGGATTTTGCGATATATGTAATCGGAGTTGATCAACTTTGGGTTGCACTTATGGCAAGATACATGTAATCAACCACTCTCTTCTTTTCTATCGATTCATCCCATCGAATAATGCCACAATGTGTCATATAACCATTTGAAATATTAAACAATTTGTTGCTTAACATACAAACCTCCTTATAATATTGGATATATTATAAATTCTCCCCTGAAATCTGTTCTCTATCTCGAATCAGTTTGCATTGTGAAACATCGTTTGTTCTGCTGACCTCATTCTCGATTAGTTTCTCACTATCTGATATTTTGTCAATTCAATCAGTTAACCTCTATTCAGAAGGTTGTTCCATGGAGAACCCCCTCAAAATGTGCCTACCCCTCTCTTAACGGGACAGCACATGTTCTGTTTTGAGCATGACCATCCTTATAAATCTAAACCAATTGAATGACGGAGCCCTAAAGAATCGGGTATAAAAATTTGGTCATTCGTAAAAGGTGACTGTTCCCCACAATCGTAACAAAATCTCTTATTGCATAGTAGTATGAAAGGAGGTGATGGAGCGGAAATGGTTCAAGATGTAAAAAGATGCCTGGTGGATGACTTTCTATCAAGAAAAATCACCAGAAATATCCCAAATCTTAGAACTAAAAAGGAGGAAACAATCATGAGAAAGAGTATAATGAAAACTACCATTTTGGGTTGTATAGGCGTTTTCCTCATCTCAGCCTTGGTCCTGTTGCCTGCCACACAGGCGAAAGCAGAGACCATGAAGTACAATTCAACTAGCCAAATTACCAAGTTTGAGTATGTTCTGTTCCCTGACGTGAAAGGACATAAAGTTGGTGTGTTCGAACGGAGAGGCGTGGCTATATTTGAAAACGAAGTTGCGGTCTTAGAGCTCCAGGGTACGTTTGACTCTATCAAAAAGCAAGGCGCATGGGAGACGTATAGCCAAATAACCTTTAAAGACGGTTCCACATTTACGTATAAGCTTCAAGGTGCCACGACGATAGTTGAAGGAATAAAGCTAATTAATGGCAAGGGTAAATACATCAAGGGGACCGGCCGGTTCGAAGGAATCAAAGGGGAATTATCCTTAACCGGAAGATATATCACGCCAATTACCAAGGATAAAACCAAAGGCGACAATTGGACTGAAGCCACCGGGACCTATACCCTGCCTAAAAAATGATTAACCCAGAGCTAAGCGGTTGGTATTTATGCCATTTGTCAATAGGCAGGGTTCAGCAATGACCCTGCCTATTTTAGGTTTGAATATCTGCTATAAACGACAGGTTTTTGAGGCCATAAATTATTTGGGATATCGTTTTCCAATAAGGGTAAATCCTGTTTTCGGGGGTTTGTCCTTTTGCTTTTTTGTCGAAATTACAACTGCCGTTTGAGCTTATTTTATAGTAATCCGAACGCTAGTGTTGTAGCAACTAAAGTTATAATGATATAGCAAAAAGCCAAAAACAATTTTTTCAATTAGGACCTCTTCTTTTTCCTAAATTTTGCAAGACGGCCAAAATCTAATATGTAAGTTTGCAAAAAGTATGCAAAAACATATAATTATGTATAATAATATGAATATCAAATAGTTACATTAATTGTCGTTTAGGGATAGCATACCTAATCCATCGCAAAAAATATAATTTATGGGACAAATTACCTAAAATCTATGTAAATATTTACATAATTTACGGCCATGCAAAAGAAAGAACGTTAGGAAGAATCGTAGGACACGGAAGATGGATCTGATAGGTCTCTGGGGGATATCTCCAACGTCTATCAAGGCGGGTTGATGTTGCGATCACTGCAATAACTCTTTATCCACAACAAATCAAATCAAGTTGTGATATCCATTTTTG
>CAZBOB010000086.1:0-15342 GCA_964492995.1 uncultured Desulfobacteraceae bacterium
ATTGCATTATCCCAGAACCCATTATTCCATTATTCCAGCATTCCAACATTCCATTAGGGCGAAGCCCCTAATTTGCTCTTCGGTGTGTCTACTAATTTGGGGTAGGTTCAGGTGTTCAGTTCAACAGCTTGGGGATGGTCAATTTCGGACGGCATCAACGGCATCTGTTTTTTGCTCTTTTTGCGCATTTTGTAATGGCTCCTTTCTTCTCTTTGAAAGTATTTTCAATCGTTTGCAAATTTGCTTTTACTATCGAAAGAAAATTTTGTCCACTATAAAATGCGGTTTTTTTATGAATATCAGTAAGTTCTGTCCGTGGATGGACACTAGTTAGTTAAAATATGTATTTTTTAAGCATTGTCATAATCGAAAGAAAACGGAATGGTGTTCCCCTAGATGCAGAATTAAATCATCAAAAGCGTTTGTTGACATGCTGCATTTGTTTTAATACTATTAAAACAATAAGCAATAAAGAACATTGAAAGAGATTTGCGAGGTCAATAACTGTGCCTATACCGAAGGCGTTGATCTATTATCGGATGCTGAAGCCCTGGATCGTTTCTTGGCCGAGGTGTTCTATCTGGAGGTTCCGGAAGAAAAACTCGAGCAGCTTTTCACTCCCCCGGAACTCATGCCGGAAGCATCCCTGGATGAGCTGTTGCAAGAGGACATTCTTTTCGATTTCGACAAATATGATCTCAAACCGGAATGGTTGGCCTTTCTGGATGGAATCGGCGACGCTTTGCTCAAACTACCCGACGTTCGAATAGTTATCGAAGGCCATACCGACTGGAACGGCCCGGAAGCCTACAATCAGAAACTTTCCGAGCGTCGCGCCAGGGCTGTATATGATTATCTCCTTGGTAAGGGCATTGAAAACGCTCGGATGGATATAATCGGCTACGGAGAGACCATGCCGGCAGTCAGCAACCTTACTAGAGAAGGTCGAATGCTGAATCGGCGAGCCGTTATCATCGTTACACAATAAGCACCAGCACGTCTTAGACAAAACACTCAAAGCCAAGATTTTAAAGATAAACGCGATAAGAAATATGAGTGACTGTCTTTTGGTTTTTTGTTCTTTCCGGCGGAGGCCGGGGCAGCCAAACAACTGCGTCTCCAGATCCGGGAAACCGAAACCGGCACGACGCATGTATTGAAAATGCATTTTTAATCCTAACCTATCAAAAGCGGTAAGTCCTGCATGCCTTTATCTGAATTAATAAGTTTGATATCGGAAAGGAGGATACAAAATGGAAAAACGTATGTTACATCTATTCATTCTGGCATTCATTGTTCTGTCGTTTCTGGCATGCTCAAAAACAGCGGAGCAAAAGTTTAAAGCCGAAGTTAAAGAAATCGGTCGAGACGTTGAAGGAAAAATGGAGCAATTGAGCAGCAGCAAATTGAAAGCAATAAACACGGTGGGTGAAGCCGGCAAAAGCCAAATACAACAAATACAGGCCGATGCCGATCGAAAAATTAGAGAAGTGATCGAGACTATTAAAAAAGAAATGAACACATTAGATACAGAGGTCAAAAAGGAGATCGAAACAATTCACATACAAGCCAGGGAGGAAATTATCGCGCTCAAAGAATCCGCCAAACAAAAGGTTAGCGGTGAAACGCAGGTCGTTCGGGAAGAAATCAAAAAAATTGAAACAGGTGCAGCCAAGAACATAGAAAAAATCGAAAACTTAGCCAAAACTAAAACGAAACAGTTAACGGCATCCACTGCAAAATGGGTGAGTGATTTAAACGAATCTTCCGAATAGGGATATGGCACCTAACCCAAAAATCTAATAAGGAATTTTTCTTTAATCATTGAGAGTTATCCATCGAACATCCAGTATAGCCTCGCTCAAAACCAAGCAGTCCGATTATATGAACCCGTCGTTTTGAGTTAAAGCTTTACCGGAACTCCTCTACTCCGGCAAAAGGATAGCAATGGCACTTCGTTTGATTGAAGTAATACTTTCCAGTGATGATTAAAACGTATTTGCTCCAAGGCATCCGCCCGTTGACCTGGTGGGAAGCTTCAGAGGCAAAAAAAGCGGCTCGCAAAGATCCTGATACACGCTACTGGTCACCCATGATGTCGGTGGTATTCATGATACGGTGATCCATCTGGATATAGAAAAAAGTACAGGAAACGGCTTTTTGTTTGAAACCTATGACTGCGGTGGATTGTGGTGGGCAATCGAAGAAACCAAGAAAATTATTTTCTTGCTATCACACTCTTTCATAGGTTTCGGTCAACTCTAAAATCCGGGAGATCAATGTTTGGGTTATGAGTTGGGGGGGTAATCGCCATTGCCAATTGCCTTTGCGTGTTGCCGGTTGATTCATCCTTGCGTTCGAGCCCAACCCTAAAACATCCTGCATTGGAATAATCACGGTATTTGCGGCAGACATCATCAGGAGACGAATCATTTCCCAATGGAGCTGATCTTCATCATATTGTCCGCCGATATACTGTCGGAGTTTGTTCTTCATATCGGCTGTTGCTTCATTCTCATACCATCCTCGCAGGGTGTTATTGTCATGGGTTCCGGTATATGCCACACAGCTTTTCACATAATTATGAGGCAGAAAAGAACTTGATGGAAAATCTTCTCCAAAGGCAAACATAAGCACTTTCATTCCGGGAAATTCAAAATAATTTAACACTTCCCTTACATCAGATGTAATAAACCCTAGATCTTCTGCAACAACAGGCAAACAAGAAAAACGCTTGAACAGTGTATCGAAAAAACTGTAAGCGGAAGCTTTTATCCATTGTCCGTTTTCAGATGTTTTTTCGTCAACCGGTACTTCCCAGTATTTCACAAACCCACGGAAATGATCTAATCTAACATAATCGAAAAGATTTAAGTTGTGCCGTATTCGCTGAATCCACCAACTATAGTCCTTCTGCCGCAACACCTCCCAGTTATATACAGGATTTCCCCAGAGCTGGCCGGTCTCACTGAAATAATCAGGAGGTACTCCCGCTACCACCGATGGTCGTTTATCCGCATCCAGCTTGAACAAGTCATGGTGAACCCATACATCAGCGCTGTCGTAATTAACATAAATCGGAATATCACCGATAAATTTTATGCCTTTTTCATTACAATACGTTTTTAGTGCAAACCACTGTTTGCAGAATACATACTGTCGAAATTTTTCTTGCTCGACCCGGTCAATCAATTCCAGGACGGCGAGACGGAGCGACTCCGGATTTCTATCTTTGAATTCCTGAGGCCATTCTGACCATTCAGTTGTTTCAAAGTGAGATTTCAATGCGACAAAGAGCGCAAAATCATCAAGCCAGCATGAATTCTGCCGGCAGAAGCGTTCATAATCACCTAAATTTTTTTTTGCCTCGAATCGTTCATAAGCAATGCTCAAACAATTTTTTTTAAAACCCGCTACCAGCGGATAGTCCACCTTTTCAGCCGAAAAGCTTGGAAGCGGCTCGATATCCGATGATTCGAGAAGTCCATCCTGTATTAAAAATTCAAGACTGATTAATAGCGGATTCAATGCAAAAGCCGAGCAGGTATGATAAGGAGAATTATGACGTACAAGCTGCGTTGGATTCAATGGAAGAACCTGCCAATACTGCTGTTTGGCACCGGCAAGAAAATCGGCAAAGCGAAAAGCCTCCGGCCCCAGATCACCGATTCCGTATAAAGACGGCAGTGAAGTAATATGAAGAAGAATTCCGCTTCCACGTCTTTTCATCTATTCACCCTGTACGAAGTTGATCAGTTTCGAAGACGGATCGAAAGCTTATTGGCCAGGTTGTTGAAATGTTTCAACCATTTTTTAGCTTTTTTATTCCCTTCACCGGCCTGTTTCGCTGTTCTATGATAACGGTTTCGATATATACTAAAAATGTCTTTTTGAACTTTCCACAAGTTCAAGGTAAATGGCAAATCATCAACAATTTCAACCGTACCTTCCAGCTCGTGAATCATAGAAAGGTTATCGGGATTATTCGTAAGTTGTTTCATTTTGCTTTCTATCCGTTTTCTTAATGCGTATTCCAATGTAGAAACATCTAAAGAAATTTCGGCAATTGCAGCATCCCTAAGAAGGGCCTTTATGTGTTTGGTGTCAATTTCGCCTTGCTCAAAGGCGGTTAGCAAATCCGAATTTAACACGACCTGAGCAAGTGAGTAAACCAAGAGTGGTAATGGATTCCCGGAATCAACGATAAATTTAATCAGATCAGAAGATTTCTTGTAAAGTTGACGATATTCAGATGCTGTATCCGATAATTTTGCGTTTACAATCTGTTTCAGTATGGCCTGTTGTTGATCTTGAAAAACAGAATTTAGGTTGTAAAGAGGGCGATTAAAGTATGTATCAAAAATTTTTAGTGTTTTTAAAGATTTTTCTTTCTTAAGAGAATCTTTCAGTGCCCGGACGAATAATTCATAATATGAATTGCCTTTATATTCTCCAATACCACATCGGATATCATAGTCACCTTTTTGAAGAACCCCAAATAAAAACGTGGCTGAATCACGGGTAGGATTATTCCATATTACGGCGCGCCCAAATGATAGCTTTGTTTTTTGGGATTCAACAACCTGATAATCCTCGCTCTTCCCCGAGTAACAACCCAATGAGGCTTGTGTCGCCTCTTTGTAAAAATGCGAGCATATGGCATGGTGGGCACAACTCCTTTTAAGATCAAAAATAGTGGGTTTGACATGCTTAATATAAATGCGGCGACCATTACCATAATCGGATTTATTGCTCTTGGCTTGACTCAAATACTTTAGAAAGTCGGATTCAATATTTCTGTGGGTGAGATCCTTTGTTATATGGATAGCCAGAGCGGCGTGCCGGAGATTTTGGATGGTCTCAATACCGGAAATATCATCGAAGAACCAACCGCAACTGGTAAACATCAGCTGGGCATGACGCTGCATTTCCAGCAGCTTTAAGACCGTTGTTTTTTCGTCCCGTGACAGGGTGTGTTTTGAAAAGCGTCTCAAAAAACTCTCGATACTTTCATGGCTACGATCAAGAACGACATGAATGTATTGATTTCTGGCTTTCCAGGGATCATCTAATAATGGGTCCGCCTTTTCTATATATATTCTGGAAAGCTTGTCTCCAAGCCGGTTCATCGCCTTACGCAAGGGGTCTCGCCAAGCCTGACTCCATTCCGGATGTTTACCGCTATTACATCCACAGTCATACCGCCAGCGATCTACGCCGTGAGCGCAACTCCATGCAGAATATTCAATAATTTCAACTTCATCTTCAGGAGGATTTTTTTCAAGATACTCGCCGTAGTTTGTTAATCGATAACTCTCTGACAACTCAATTGTATGTAAAGCATAGGCCAGAGGCATTTCACCAAACCGATGATGGTGACCGTAACTTTCGCCATCGGTGGCAACATGGACTATCTGGGGTTTCGTCTGTTTATCGGAAAATCCGGAAACAAGCCTTCTTACAAACGATTTGCCTTTTCCGAGCAGTCCTTCAAACGCAATCGCTCGAGATATCGAACCGTCATAAAAAAATAGCGCAATTGAGCTTCCTGAGGGTAACCGTAAATTATATGGCCGGGTCGGATCGATTTTGCCGCCGCTCACATCTTTCCATGACTTCGCACCCATCGATCGTGCCCGGCTAGCCTGATTCGGCGCAAGGATTGTAAAAATTATACCTTGGTTCGATAAAAGATCCAAGGTTTCAAGATCAACAGCGGTTTCCGGCAGCCACATCCCCTCGGGTTTACGTCCAAAACGTTTTTCAAAATCCCGTATTCCCCAAAAAATTTGTGTATATTTATCACGTGAATTTGCCAGAGGCATGATCATGTGGTTATAAGCCTGGGCCAGAGCAGACCCATGGCCGGAAAAGCGTTGCCGGCTCTCTTTATCAGCATCCAGAATTGCCTGATAGGTTTCCGGCTCGTGTTGTTCCATCCAACTTAAAAGGGTCGGGCCGAAATTAAAGCTCATTTTTGCGTAGTTATTGACCGTTTGAACGATTCGGTTCTGCGAATCTAAAATCCTGGCAGCCGTATTGGGACCATAGCACTCTGCTGTGATTCGTTCATTCCAATCATGGTACGGATAAGCAGATTTCTGGATTTCAATCTTTTCCAACCATGGATTTTCCCGCGAAGGTTGGTAAAAATGGCCGTGAATGCATATGGCTTGTTCCATTTTTAGTAACTTCCGATTAAATTGGAGGGTACAATTTTTAGTCGTCCTGTGAAAGAACAAGCGTACTATAAGGAGCAATATCGATCTCTCCACCGCAAGGCATTCCGTCTCTTTCGATTTTGTCTGTGTGTATATCGCGGCTTGGAAAGTTCGAGAACGATGGATCATAACCGTGCCAATCGCTGTTGAATCTGATCCGCCATTGTCCGAGGCGAGGCAATCCCATACGATATGCAGAGCGAATCTTGTTTGTCATATTAACGACAATAACCACATCATCTTTGGGACCGCCATGATCCCATCTATGGAAGGCCAACATGTTATCGGCCGTGTTCAGATGGTGAATATTCAGGTTTTCTCCTAAAAGCCCCCTTGTTTTTCCATCCAGATTTCGCCGAAGCTTTATTAGATCTTGGTAGAGGCGTAAGATACCGCTATTAGTATCTTTTTTTGACCAGTCAATAGGATCCCGGTCACGAAACCAGTCGTCTTCAAGAAATTCCTGGCCTTGAAAAATCATAGGTATGCCCGGTGACGTAAAAATCAAAGCAGCACCCAGTGTGGATAATTTTTTTGCAAGCCAGTTCCCGGCATCTCCTGGAGATATTTCTTCCGGTAAACGGGCCCTTCCGTTGGCGACCTCGTCATGAGATTCTGTATATATGACTCGTTCAAAGGCCGAATTATTGAACCGAAGCGAGAGAGCTTCTCGAACAGCATCCAATTTAATATTTTGGTCTCTGGCTGCTAAAAGAATCTTTCGTATCTGCTTAACAAAAAGCGCGTCCCATTGGGCGTGGAATCCGGCACCGCCTTCCGGGATCGCTTTTGTGATAAATGGATTATTTCGAATATCCTCGGCAATACGGATTTTATCGGGAAACCGATTGTTTATCTCTTCATTAATCCTTTGCATGAGGTGCCAACCTTCTGGAATATCATGTTGGGGATCATTATTATTACCCAATACATTCCGAATGAAAGCGGTTGCATCCCATCGCAGGCCGTCCACTCGATATTTTTCAAGCCACATCAGGGCATTATCACGAACATACCGGCAAACAGCATCTCGTCCATAATCGGGCCTGGTGTCACCCCAGGGAGTTTGTGACTTCCAGTCGTTATAGAAATAAATACCACCCTTGTCATTTTCATACCAGCCGTCAAAACGCCACAGGCTGAGATCGCCAGGGCCAAAGTGATTGTAAACAACATCGAATATCACAGCCAGACCATGCGCATGTGCCTTATGGACGAATTCCTTGAACGCCTTGGGGCCGCCATATTCATTTTCAATGGAAAATATCAAAGCCGGGTTGTAACCCCAGGAAAAACCGCCCCGGAATTCCATGACCGGCATGACCTCTATGGTGTTAATCCCTAAGGCCTTCAGATAAGGAAATTTTTCAATCGCTTTCATCAGGTTTCCCGGTGGCCCTCCCGGACTGTCGTTGAAAGTTCCAATGTGCATTTCATATATCACCAGTTCATTGGGTGGCGGCATCTTGAACTCTGTGCCGCCCCAATCAAAATCCAATTCAAAAATGACGGCATTTCCATTTGAGCGGGTTACTTCCATGGCATAGGGATCCATGCGAGATAATAATTGAGGGCCATTGGCAATATTATACCGGTACTGATCACCAGCTTTAGCCTCAGGAACATCCGCAGACCAATACCCATCCGCCTCTTTTGCAAGCGGGTTGTTTGTATCCGACCAGTTGTTAAAGGAACCTGTCACATACACACGATCTGCATTTGGTGCCCATACGCGAAAAGTTGTACCGTTTTTATGGGGTATAGCACCCATGCCGGGATGGGAGGACGGAAAGATTTTTTTCATAAATTTATTCTATCTTTTTCTAAAATCAGATCTTTGTATTTTCGGAAATCCATTTAAAAGCATCGTGTAAATCATTTGATACAAAATCGGGTGCCAGTTCATTACTATAACCCTGCATATCTTCTTCTGATTGGCGGATAAGACCGGCTACAGCCAGTCCGGCGGCCTTGGCACCGACAACATCCATGTGATAGTTGTTTCCAATATAAGCCGCTGCGGAGGCCGGGATATCAAGCATCGCCAGGACAATATGGAACAATCGCGGGTCAGGTTTACGAAATCCATAATCTGAAGATATTACAATCGCATCGAAAAAATCCTCTATGCGTAAAGAACGCATTTCCGGATTGCAGTACAGCCGCTGGGCGTCAGAAACGATTCCCAAACGGTAATCTTTCCGGAATTCATTAAGTGTCCAGAATGTGTCTTCGAACAACTGCATCTTCTCGCGACACAGCGATCGATAAAGCTGAGTAGTGATCATTGCAAGATACCGGTCTGTTGTTTGGGCTCGTTTTTGAAAGACCTGTCTGAAAGCACGGGCAACATCGATCTCCGGATATTTTTCTCTGCTGCGTGCAAACTGCTGATTAACCTCGCTGAGATAGAGCTCCTTGAGTTCTTTGCCCGAAACAAAAACACGCCGATACTCCAGAAAACGACTGAGCAACTCAAACGTCTCGTCTCGATTTTCATTGGTTCGAATATCCACAAGTGTTCCGTACAGATCAAACATAACGGCTTGAAGCTTCGGCATGTCCAACCTCCAAATTTTATGACAATATTTGACAAAAAGTTAATATGTTAAACACCGGTAAGCTTCTTCAATCAGCCAGCTTCGATGATTCTGAGGCAAATAGCTGTTTCTGGCTATTCGCATTTCTCCCAGTGCCATATAAAATGGATTTCGCTCGGCGATGCTTTTAAACTCACTGTAGGGGTCGGAAAAATTTTCACAATACGCATGCAAAAAATGGGTAATAAACCGCTCTGCCAAATTTGCATTGAGAAGTCGCAAGGCAAAGTGGTGCTTCAGTTCGGCGCATAAAAAACCTATGTCATATACTCGATCCGCAAGCTGCATTCGTTCCAGATCAATCGCAGTAATACCATCTTCGGGATGAAAAAAGAAATTGGTCGGGGTGACATCGCCATGGACCCACACAGATATATCCTGTTGCATTTTATCCGATCTTTCCCACACATTGAAAAGGTGTTCAAACTCCAAGGAAACTTTCTCATCAATAATTCCCTGACCCTTAAGACATTCAATGATAGATCTAAAATAGCCGGAAGAATTCTTAATACAAACAGAATGATCACTGGTGGTCGTCTGATGAAGCATAAATAAAAAATATGCGAGTCCCGCTAGCTTTCGAAGCAACCGTTCATGTTGGCCTGAATGTGCTGCTTTAATGATATAGTAATCCAGGTCATGTCCTCGAATATAGTCCTGAACAAGAAGGTAATCCATTTCCTCGTTTTTGGTATAGGGTCGAACAACACGATTGGGATAGTCGGAAAATCCTTTAGCGCGAATCGCACAGAGGTTCAAAAACTCTTTATTCAACACGTTTCTACATTCCTGTTCAGAAAGTTGGTATCGGAATCCGAAATGTTTTCCGACAAAATGGTTTCGACTTTTAAGTTCCTTAAACAGATACACCGCCTGTCTATCACTCAGGGGGGTGGTCTCAATATGCGGATCTTTTAAATCAATACCGGCCAACGGTAAAACAACAGAAGCGAGGTGTTTGTACAAAGGATGCTGTGAATCGATACGCATCCAGGTTTTTAGTGCTAAGGCTTTCATGATGCATGTTTATATAGAAAGAATCACTGTTAACGTGTTCGTAATAAACTTGATAAGCTCGGGGGTACCTTATCGTGATTCGGCAACCTAAACATAGAAACAACTGTGAAATCTAGAGTGGTCAAATAATCAAGACGAGTATCCTTTCTGATAACATATCATAAACGATCTGTCAAAATCAGGTCGAAAAAATTCCTGAATGTTCACATCCAGCACCTATCCCACTTTCCTTATCATGCTCCCGATTTGCATCGCATCCGGTGCTTGATGCGAATTACGAATCTGTCAAAACCCTTAAGAAAAATACGAAAAAATCCAATTCGCAAATTACTTGATCGGCCATTGCGGCATAAATGGCCTGCTCTGCATTTGCCATGGATTCACCATGTCTTACAAGTAGAATTCGCATTTTTTATAAAATGTGGCAGCTAATCTCTATGGCAAAGTCGGCTTGTGTCCTTTGTGCCATCGCGGTTTAACCCAAGTATAACATTCATTACCGCTTTGATTTCGCCGCAGCAGAAGCTATCGCCTTGGTGACAGCCTCTTCCTCACCCAAAAAGTAATGCCGTATGAGGCGCATATCGTTGTCAAATTCGTAAACCAGGGGGATGCCGGTGGGTATATTCACCCCCATGATGTCCTCATCGGACACATGTTCCAGGTGTTTCACCAGGGCCCGGATGCTGTTACCGTGCGCAGAGATGATCATCCTGCGGCCTTGCTTCAAAGCGGGTAGAAGTGTCTGCTGCCAATATGGAAGTACTCTGTTGAGGGTATCTTTGAGGGATTCGGTTGAGGGCAGATCGTCCGGGTTGAGATGCGCATAGCGTGGATCGAATCTGGGGTGACGACGATCCGTCAGGGCCAGGGGTGGTGGTTGAATATCGTAGCTCCGTCGCCAGATATGAACCTGCTCGTCGCCGTATTTTTCGGCAGTGGCTTGTTTGTTGAGGCCCTGGAGAACGCCGTAATGCCGTTCGTTGAGCTTCCAGGAGCAATGCACGGGTATCCACATAAGATCCATTTCTTCCAGGACGATCCACAGTGTCCTGATGGCGCGCTTGAGCACGGATGTGTAGGCTACATCGAAAGAATAGCCTTCGGATTTGAGCACCTTGCCGGCGTCGTGCGCTTCCCGGACACCATGGTCGGACAAATCAACATCAGTCCATCCGGTAAACTTGTTCTCCATGTTCCAAGTGCTTTGCCCGTGCCGCAGAAATACGAGTTTCATCTTTACTTTGGCCTTCCCAGTATCCTACCGATCCAGAGCATACCGGTATAATCATTAAAAACACTAAAAGTTTTTAACTGTAAATTTTTTAAGTGATCAATCACATGGTGGTAATATTCTTGAGCATTCATGAATTCATACCCCTACCAAGATTTCTTTACCTTTGCCCATATTTGATAAAGATGCCTTTTACGAATAGTTCATTTCCTATATAGAATCCTCATAAACAAGTCTTTTATTCCATACCACAAAAATGGCCAAAATGACAAAAGATAACCCTCAAATTCAAGCGTCGAAACCAAGTAATAATGAAAGCATTCCGAAAATACCCGACAGGTATCAAAATTTTGCAGCAGGATCACATACAACTATCTGATATGTTGCATTATTTATAACATTTTAAGATTGTCTTTGCAAGATTCGGAAATTAAGCTTAATTGATGCTTTTACCCGGGCTCATATTGTGTTATATTTCTTTTTTTTTGCGGGCCTGATGGTTGTCTCCAACTAGTGATAGGAAACGGCATCATATTGATCATTATTGATTTTAGGGTGTTACGTATTTTCTTTGAATATGTAGCGGGATACCCCGACTTAAAAAAATAACCAAGGTAAGGACCATGAAAATTTTAAACGTCCGGTTTAAAAATATAAATACTTTAAAAGGGGAATGGGAGATTGATTTTGACCGTTCCCCGCTCAAGGAAGCAGGGCTGTTTGCGATTACCGGCCCCAACGGATCAGGAAAGACCACAATTTTTGATGCGATTTCACTGGGACTCTACGGTGAAACGGTCCGTCTTAAAAATTCTCCCGAGCATATCATGAGTAAACAAACATCGGACTGCTATGCGACGGTGACGTTTTCGGTCAACGGTAATGCGTTTCGATCGATCTGGTCTCTGCATTCCGCCGCCGGCAAACCGCTTGAGCCGGAAATGAGACTTGTCGAGCTGAACGGGACAGAGCGGGTACTTGAGGATAACATCGTCACGGTTCGCAGCCGTATTACCGAATTGATCGGTCTCGATTTTAAGCGCTTTTTTCGATCCATCGTGTTGGCTCAGGGAGAATTTGCTTCCCTCTTGAACGCCCTGGATTACGAACGAGTTGAAATTCTGGAAAAAATTGTCGGCCCTGATATCTATTCGAAGACCTTGGCAGAGATAATTAAGAATGCCGAAACAGAAGGGAAGAAACTCACTGCCCTAAAAGAAGAGATTCAAAACTTCCCGTTGATGCACCCTTCGCGTTTTAAGGCGCTTCAGGAAAGCGTTCAACAGCTTGAAGAAAATTTTCAACAGGCCGAACGATCGTTGCTTACTTTAAATGTAAAAGAACAGCGGCTCAAATTACTTCATCAATTAACGGCGAACTATGAAGAAAATCAAGCCGGCCTGGCAGAAGCCCAAAGCCGAAAAGAACAGATGCAGCCCGATCTTCTGCGGCTGAAAAAAGCGGTGGATGCCGAGCCTTTTGTAAAAGACATGGATCAGCTCAACCGTCGTAAAGAAAAGACGTCCGAATACTCGAACACCCTGAATACGCTTAAAGCGGAAATAACCGATCTGGAAAAGCGGCTCAAAGCGTTGCAAGAAAAAGACCGGGAACAGGCCCTTGAAGCAAAACAGGTTCAAAACACCTGGGCCGAACGTCAGGTGTTAATTAAAAAGACGATCGAAATCGACCAAGAGATGGAGACCCTAGGCGCTTTGCTTCAAACGCTGACGGGGAGGCGTTCGGCGGTTAAAAACGAATTGAAAATCAAAGTGAAGGACCAACAGACAACCCGGCTGCAAATCTCAAAAAATGATGCCCTTCTTGCGAACACGGAGAGCTGGCTCAAGGAACATGCTGCGGATGAAAACATGGTCAACAACATAGCCGACATCAAAGGCTCCCTGGAACAGTTGCACTCCAACCGTCAAGGTCTGTCCGCGCATACCGTTCAGCAGAAATCCGCCCAAAAGGCCGAGCAAAAAGCATCCGTATTGCTGACGAAAGCCACACGCAAACTCCAAAAACTGAAGAGCAAAGCAGATAAACCCGGCGCCCGCCAAGTTGAGCTGAAAAAAATGCAGGCATCCCTGTTGGACGGCGCTTCTTCGGAAACGCTCGATAAAACGCTTAACGACCAGAAAAAGCAGCGGATCAATTTTCAATCGATGCTCAAGCTTTGCAAAACTTATGCCCGGCGGGAGAAAGGGGACGGCAACGCCTTGGAACTGGCGCTGAAGACCGCCGAGCAGGAGCACGGCGACCTGCTCAAACGCTTGGGACAGGAGCAGAAAACCCTGGCAGGGATTAACAATATTGCCAGATTCGAACCGTGTCGAAAGCAGCTTAAAAAAAGAGAACCTTGCCCTTTGTGCGGGTCAACGGATCACCCCTATGTGGACCGTGAACCAACGTTTGACAAGGATCCCTCGGAGGTCGTTCGCGAGCAGGAACACCGGATTGAGACCCTTAAGAATCAAATCAAAACCCTCTCCGATCAAATTGCCGAACTTAAAGATCGCCATGACCGTTTTACGGAAACAAGGCACCAATGGAGCGTGCTAAGCCGGGCGACCCAAACCGAATGGGCCCTTGGAGATCGGTCATCGATTAAAGAAGCTATCCGGGCACTAAAAAAAGAGATGCGCAGGCAAAAGGGCCGGATCAAACAAGTTCGAAAACAGGCCAAGAAAATGGATAAACTTGACAAGGCCCTTGAGAAGAAATCGATGAAAATTACTGAAAAGCAGCTGGTTGCCGACCAGCTTCAAAACGACCTGAATCGTCACAGGCAAACGCTAACCGATATTCAACAGGAAACTCAGACTGTCAGGCAAAGAGAAACTGAACTCGTGCAAAGCCTTCGTCAGCGTCTTGAAGCGTTTAACCTGGCGATTCCGGCACCGGGAACTGAGGATAAATTGATTCGGCGCATGGAAAACAGAAAGATCGATTATCTCAACCATGTCAAAAAACAGCGCGAATTGAACGAACGGCTCCTGGCGTTAAAAAACAAAGCCGCAGGTTTACCGGCGGAAATCGAGCGACTGAAAAAAGAGGTAAGTGTTGCGGACGAACAGGTTAATGCCGAACAAGGGGCCTTACATACGCTGAAAATCAAACGGCAAAAAATGTTCGGAACCGGGGATGCGCTGGGTGAAAAACAGGAAACGGAAGAAACCTTACAAGAGAGGCAACAACAACTTGAATCCATTCAACAGGAAACCCAACAGCTTCGTCAAACGCTGTCGGAGAAACAAACACTGGAGCAGACAACCGAAAAGCTATGGCGGGATGCTCAAAATGAATGTCAAAAAATTGAACAGCAAAGTTTAAACGCGGCGACTGCTTCGGGCTTCAGCTCCCTGGAAGAACTCCAAAACAGCCTTTTAGACCTCGAACGGCGGCAAGCCATTGAGCAGAAACGGGACGCCGTCGACGGCGAAATCAGCCGATACACGGCGGACATGGAAACAATCCGGAAAGAACTTGAAGCAAGGGGCCTAAAGGAGATAGCGGCCGAATCTTCTGTGGATCTGAGTTTGCAGATTCAGAACGCTCTTAACCAAAAGGATCAATTGGCCGCAGAACTTTCCGCCGCCTCAGATCGTTTGGAGCATCATCAGACCATGGAAAAAGAATATCAACAAAAGCTTCAGGAGCTGGAACAACAGGAAAAGGTGTGCGATCGGATTAATGCACAGAAACGCTCTTTTGAAACCGGCGAAGATGCCGAAATCAAGATGCGGATTCGCGAACTGTTGATAGCTCGTTTGCTGGAACACAGCAACCGCCATCTCGGAAATCTAACTGGCCGTTATTTTTTGAGATGTCAGAAAACAACCGGACTGGGGTTGGAAATTGAAGACGTTCTTCAGCAGAAATCCCGCAGATCCGTAAACACCCTGTCCGGCGGCGAAAGCTTCCTGGTCAGCCTTTCCATGGCCTTGGGACTTTCCGATATGTCCGGCAATGGCCGCAAAATAGAGTCTCTTTTTGTGGACGAAGGTTTCGGCTGCCTGGATGATGAAACCTTATACAAGGTGCTGTCCACACTGAAAGATTTGAAAAATAACGGCAAAATGGTGGGCGTTATTTCCCATGTCAAAAAGGTAGAGGATGAAATCTCTACCAAGATCAGATTAACAAGGATGCCCGGAGGCGTGAGTCGTTTGGACGTGGTGGCTTAAATTATAAAGACTTATTCCACTAAGTGCGAAATGTAAGTTCTAAGCCCTTAATGTCCCCTCAAAATTATAAATTTATTTGT
>CAZBOB010000087.1:0-3395 GCA_964492995.1 uncultured Desulfobacteraceae bacterium
TATCAGAAAACGCCAATCTAATTGCGCCTAACTTTGCATCTTACTGCGGGGTTCAGGTATTTTTCATTTTCGTGTACCCACTCAAACTGACCGGAGGCTGAGCTTTTAAGTTTAAGGCGATCCCGGCTGGAAAATGAATCTTGATTTGAAAAAGAACTGAAAAGCAGGTTTTTCGATTCATCTAAAACACAAACTTCGGTGTTTGGCGGTAATGTATTTCCCTGTTCAATTCCCCATAGGTAACCAGGGTTGATCTCTCCAACTAAAAATCCTGACTTCAGATTCTTTGAATCTACCAGCCTCATCATAAATATTCGCGGCGAAGATCCCGAATGGTTTAAAATCGAGATTGCTGTTTTGCCGGCATTAATGTGCTTAATCTCTTGAACACCTGGTCTTTTAGGATTTTCCATGATTTTAAAAACCGAGGTATATTCATCCACATTGCTGAAAAGAGTCACCGCCTTGAAACGACGGGCAAGTCGTTCATTAAAATCAGCCAATGGTGTCTGGCCGGGACTCTGTAAAGGCTTTTTCAAGGAAGATGCAAAAAACTGCAAGTCGGTTTCGAGAAACATCAATCGTTCGTAAAGGGATAAACAATGCCCTTTAATCGATTGTTTGAGGCGTTTGTAGCTTTGCTTATTTAGCTGTTTCGTAACATGGCCATATGAGATTATCGAAAGGCAAAAAATGGGAAGAAGAGCACAGGAAATAAATAATACAAAGATTCTGCGGGCTATCTTACTGCTGAAAATTTTAGTATCTAATTTCATCGCATAGACTCATATCAATAATCCGAAACAAGACCCACAAACCCACCATTGTTACAGCGGACAATATCGTCCCGACTGGCCTTGGCCGTAAAAGGTGTTTGACTTTTTCCGTCTTTGCCCATGCTGTAAAGATCATAATCCGTATTTACAGGAACCATAAAATGATCTTTACGCCTTTTTCCTGGTGGTGCACTGCCGCCGTCAATCCTTAAATACCGGTATGGATTCCCCCAGGGGTCTATGGGATTGCTAATGGATAAATCGTTGAGGCTGTCAGGAAATCCGCCGGTGTCAATCGCATAAATACTTATTGTTTTTTCTATTATACGGATATCCGTTAGAGCCAGAGCGATTTTACCCTTTTCTCTGTATTTTAAATAATTAGGCACCGCGATGGCTGATAAGGTCCCAATGATTGCCACCACAATCATTAATTCGATAAGTGTAATGCCACGAGGACATCCCTTTTGAACCAAATTGTCCGAACATGGTAAATTGCATGAACCATGCCCGTAATCCAAAGGATAATAAGACATTAGGCCACACTTACCTTTCGAGTTTTCGGAGATATGTTTTTTGAAAAATTAACTACTTTATTACGTCCTCTCTGCTTTGCGGAATACATGGCTATATCTGCGTTTTGAATCAAAGTTTTGATATCTTTTCCATCCTCAGGGTAAGTTGATATGCCTAAGCTAATGGAAAGTCCGGGTAAATTATCCAGTCTTATTTGAGAAAATCTTTTTCTCAACCGCTCTGCCAGAATATAAGCTCCTTTTTTGTCAGTTTCAGGAAATAATATCACAAACTCTTCCCCACCATATCTTGCGAGAATATCCACCTGCCTTATGCTTGTCTGAAAAAAGTCCCCTACTGCCTTTAGGACTTCATCTCCTGCAGTATGGCCATATGTATCGTTGACATTTTTGAACTTATCAATATCAGCCATCACAATTGAGAATACTTTGTTATAGCGTTCAGACCTTAATAACTCATCCTGAAGCTTTGACATAAAATAACGTCGAATATACAGCCCCGTCAGAAAATCAGTGACAGCCATCTCCCGGAGTTGTGCCTTGTTGATTGCCACTGCTGCCTGATCAGTAACGGCCTTCAACATTTCAACGTCAACTTCAGTAAAGTGTGTGTCATCCCGTTTATTAGTTACATTGATGACGCCGATGACGTCATTGTAAACGAGCATGGGAATGCAAACGATAGAAGTAACAAAGGAGGAATCCGCTTCGATGAATTTGTCTTCACTTTTAATATTATTTAATACGATCGGCTTTGCTTCTTGAAAAACCTGTCCGGCCACGCCTTCTCCTGGTTTAAAACTTTTACACGTAACTTGTTTGTTGTTTATCTTTTCCTGCTGGTCACTATCTTCCAATCCCTCTATAACACTGACGCACAATTGATTTGTGTCAGGGTCAAGAAGCATAATGGAACCTTTTTCTGCATTAGTTATCGTGATAGCCTTTCTTAATATATACTGGAGAAGGTTTTTTAACTCACTGATATAAGTCATTGCTCTGCCGATGTTGTAAAGGAGAGATAAATTCTGGAGTATTTTATCCATTTCTTGGCTTTCTTTTTGTCTCTTTAAATTAATAGTGCAGGCATTTTTACACATCGATGCTTGGTTAGCGATGTGTTTTATATAATTATATTCGATCTCATCAATGGGGTAAGCGTTATCCTTCTCACCAATCGTCAAAAGGCCGATCACCTCTTCTTTCATAATAAAAGGAATCCACCATTCGGAACGCAACTCTTTCAGAATGTAGTTTTCAGAAAATTCCTCAAAGATTGGGATGCCGGAAGTGTCATTTACGGGAAAAGGTTCTTTTTGAAGAATTTTTTGCCAAAGAGGCCCATCATTCTTATTAAATGTAAGACCCAAATTATTGAGTCCATGGCTGTAAACCAATTCGAATTTTTCGGTATCAGGGTGATAATCAAAAATGCATAGAGTAGAGACCTTGAGCTGTTCTCTTACAAGCCCTGCTATAGTAGAATTTAGCTCCATGGGATCAAGAATATTGCATAGCACTCGATTTGCATGAAGAAGGTTTTCCATCTCAGAAATACGCTTTTTTAGACTCTCGACAGTATCGGTTTCCCTTGTTGATCCATTCATTGGCATATATTCGGTCTAAAGCAAAATCAGTTTTGAATTTGTCATTAAATCTAATTTGGTTTTTTTCTATTAAGTTAAATTCACGCTTGTATTAAATATCAGCTAAATTATTTATTTTTCCTTTTATCCTTCTTCTTGAATTGTCCTGGAGGATATTTTCTCTTATGTTCTTCGTAGTAGATATAGGGCTTATCTTCATCCATCTCGATGCTGACATAACCACCCAGTCCTAATTGTACAGCATGAGGCAACGGTTAAAAGAAACATGGCCCTTTTCAGAAGACTATAATTCATGTCGACTCTCCTTTTAATACTCATCCATGAGTTATTAAGCAAAAATCGTACCATGATGATGTTATAAAATAAATGTTAATATTATAAGAGGTTAGATCAACTATAGAGGTTTTACGATTAAAATGGTGTGATAAATAGCGTCAAATTATTCAACAAAAGAAAACCGTCCCGAAAAGACATCG
>CAZBOB010000087.1:3495-15305 GCA_964492995.1 uncultured Desulfobacteraceae bacterium
GCTGAACAATTGCGGTACGACTCCTGCGGGAACCCACATCGTAAAAGCGCTTTCCCGATTCATGGAGGGTTACGCCCGCAAAGGCATTTTCACCGAGGTGGCCGGCTACGCCAAGGTCCAGAGCAATATAAAGAACATTTTATCCAAGCTTTTAAATTGCTTGCCCGATGAGTTGGCCTTAATACACAACACTGCTGAAGGGATGAATTTTATCTCCCACGGATTGAAACTATCTGCCGAAGATGAAGTCATCCTGCTTGAAAACGAATACCCAAGCAATATTTATCCGTGGCGACATCTGGAGAAAAAAGGTGTAAAACTGGTAACTGCACCCATGGAAACATCTCCTGAAACATTTCTTCAAGCGCTGAAACGGTTGATAACTTCAAAAACCCGCACGATCTCACTGTCGGCAGTGCACTGGTGTACCGGCATGCCCCTCCCATTGGAGCAAGTTGGCAAATTGTGCAAAGAAAACAATATCGATTTCGTGGTTGACGGGGCCCAGGGGGTAGGCATGCAACCCTTGGATATCCGAACCGCCAACATTGACTACATGGCGTTTTCAGCCTGGAAGTGGTTATTGGGACCGCTTGGACTGGGGGTTCTTTTTATTTCCAAAGAAAAGCTGAACAACCTTGATCCGGTATTTATCGGAACGGCATCAGTGACAAATGACAAAGAATATCTTCCCTACAAGTCTGAGCTTAAACCAACGGCGGATCGATTCACCATTTCAACAGCCAACTTCAACGACTGGGTCTATTTTGAAGCTTCTCTGGAATTTCTGCAAGATATCGGTTTTTCCACAGTACGGGAGCGCATCTATGAGCTGAGTGCTTATTTACGAGACGGTCTTGCGGATATGGGGTTTAAGGTTTTTTCAGATCACTTTCAAGATTATCCAACGGGGATTGTTGTTTGTGAAAAGCCGGGAGTCACAACGGATGCCGTCATGCAGAATCTCAAAAAAAACAAGGTTGTTGTTGCCGATCGTCTTGGAAGAGTTCGGTTTTCACCCCACGTATATATTTCACCGGAACAGATTGATGAAGTTTTACGTTTGCTGGCCCGGGTGTGATAGCTGATTTCCTATTCGATCTGAAAAATTTTGCCGATCATAAGCCGATCATCATCGGACCGGAATATTTACCTGCCCTCGATCCCCCTGACAATCACATGATGCAGTGCACCCGGCGCATCTTTTCTCGCTTTTCGTGCCATGGCTATTAACTATCACGGACAATTCTCTGATAAAAATCATAAAATCATAAGATGTCCCCTATTATAATAACCGGGGTCCCGTCAATTAATTAGGAATTTACCCTTATTCCGCCACCTTCTCAATTTGACACCCTTTGTTCAAATGGGCACGGAAGAAATACACTGAAATCAGAAAAAAAGGCAGCGCAATCACAAATCCAAAAATGGGAAGAACAGTTACACCGCTCAGCATAAAACCGAGTGAAATCAGCAGAAAAAGCAGGCCCAGCCCTATTTTTGAAAACCTTTCAAATAAACACAAATTTTCCATAATCTAACCTCCTTTATAAGCAATTGACTATAGCTAACAATATACCACGAAGTGGCATGTGTCAAGGTGTCTAAAGGCCTCATCCGAGATTGAAAATTCGAGATGATTTGAAAAGCGATTCGAATTTCCCGAACAAATGTTATTATATCACTTTGTGAAGAGCGTTTTTTTTTGACATGAATGGTTTCATAACAATCTTACCAGTCACTCATATGCTATGGAGGTAAAAGATTATTGCTCGAACGTTGATATGGAACTGACAGTATGGAAAGCAAAAATTTTTGATGTGATTGGCAAGGCCGATCATATTCGCCCATTAGCCGCTAAACGTTAAGCACTTTCTGCGCGAAGGCGCCCTATTATTGACTTTGCAAACTTCACACAGAAAGTTATTTACTTATTTATGGACGCCCCTGAAGTGTTATGTTGTGGCTCTTTTTCCTTGACTCGCAAGGGGACTTCTTCTATATTTATTTTCCTAAAAAGCAGGTTCTTATCCCCGCCACCGAACTTTGGCGGATTAACCACCCTAGAGGAATAGGTTAGTCTGGGTGAGTTGATCCCTTACCTGTCCGAGCAGGTCAGAAGATCGACTCGAAGCGCCCAGACACCCATCATATCAGGCAAGTTTGATCCCGCGCTTTCCATTGCAAAGAGGTAAATGTTGTAGATCCGGTTTGCCGTGTGGTTGTTAGTCCTGAATCGGAATCTGCACAGCTTAGTTTTAAGGGCATCCACAATGAGACCTTTGAAAAATGTCAATTTTTGTTTAAGTTCAAGAAAGGCGATAATTTTAACCACAGGAATACATTGAGTATTTCGAGGATTAACCCACCAAAGTTCGGTGGCGGGTTAAAATTTGAGCCTGACGCAGAAATTGAGCAAAAAGGGGCGTTTTGCAAAGGTCTCCAATATGCTCATGATCAACTGCAGACAATAAGTATTAAATTTTTAATAATTTTCATGCAATAGCCAGGCTGTTGAAAATAATAAGGTAAAAACAATGTGTGGAAACCATGGTAAAATTCTTAAAATCAATTTGAGTACCGGAGGAATTAATAAAGAGAATTATGATGAAGAGTTTGCCAAATTGTTTCTGGGTGGAAACGGTCTGGCAGCCAAGCTCATTTATGATACCGTTCCCTCCGATGCCGACCCGTTTGGGCCGCAAAATGCCATTGTTTTTACCGTGGGTCCGTTAACGGATACCCCTGTGTGGGGGACAAGCCGGGGACATGTGGCCTCCATATCACCCCTGACCGGATTGTTTGCAGATTCCAATTACGGCGGACAATTTGGCACTGTTCAAAAAAGAACCGGCTTCGACGCTATTTACATTAGTGGAATATCATCAAAGCCGGTTTATCTTCTGGTCACCGAAAAGGGTGCGGAAATTAAAGACGGCGTTTTTCTGTGGGGAAAAACCACTGAAGACACCTTTGCGGCGTTACGGGCCAAAGAAGGAGAAAAAGCGATCTGCGCTTCTATCGGCCCGGCCGGTGAAAACGGTGTTTATTTTGCAAACATTATCTGTAGCGGAAAAAGATACGGCGCCGCAGGCAGAGCCGGTATGGGAGCTGTGATGGGTTCCAAAAATCTGAAAGCGGTTGTTGTCAGAGGAAACAAACAAACCAGGGTGTCCGACCGGGAAGCGCTGAAACAATTATTAAAAGAACGATATCCGGTGTTAAAGGAAAATACGGCGCCGCTCAGCACATATGGAACACCCATTTTGGTGAATATTATCAACTCCAAAGGAATGCTTGCCACGCGGAATACCAATAGAGAAACCTTTGAGCATTCCCATGATATCAGCGGTGAGCTGATCAAAGAAAAATACTGGCACAAAAACATTTCCTGCCATGGCTGTCCCGTGGCATGCGGCAAGAAAGTGAATGTTGCCAAAGGTACACACGCAGGAAAAACGGTGAAGATGCCTGAATATGAAACCATTTGGGCCATGGGACCTATGCTTGTGAATAAGGATATTATCTCGATAATTAACGCAAATCATGAATGCGATCTGATGGGTATCGATACCATTTCAATGGGGGTCACCCTTGCATTTGCGGCTGAATGTATGGAAAAGGGAATTATATCAAAAGAAGCGCTTGGAGGAAGAGTCAATTTTGCAGAAAGCGAAGATTTAGTAGAATTTGTTAAAAAAACAGCCCAAAGAGAGGAAATCGGAGAATATCTTTCCCTGGGTTCCAAACGTCTTTCGGAAACATTCGGCCGGGACTCTGAAAAATATCTTTATACTGCCAAGGGATTAGAGATTGCGGGGCATTCCGCACGAGGATTAAGAGGGATGTCGTTATCTTATGCTACCTCCACCAGGGGCGGCAGTCATCATGACGGCCGGCCCTGCTATGCGGTCCCTGAAACAGATCCAGGATTTGAACCGCAGCCGGAGTACATTTTTAATAATCAATGTTTTACGGCGGTGGGCGATTCTCTGGTAATGTGCCGTTTTATTGTGGAAAGAGGGCTGGGGACCATGCTCAACGCTGAAATAACAAAAATGGTCAACACCGTTATAGGGTGGAATATCGATCTTAATGAGCTCACAAAATTGGGTGAAAGGATATATAATCTGGAGCGTCTGATTAATGTTCAGCGGGGCGTCAGCCGCAAGGATGACATATTGCCATACCGTGTCATGCACACGCCAATACCTGACGGGCCTTCAAAAGGCAGGTACTGTTCGCAGGAAAATTTGGATAAAATGCTCGATAAATATTACGATTTAAGGGGTTGGAGCCGGGAGGGTATCCCCACCCATGAGAAACTTGCTGAACTCGGATTGAAATAGAAAATGATGCTACCTCTGATTGCACGCGCTGAAAAATACGGCAGCCGAACCGCTATAATCGAGCAGAACGTCGCCTTCACATATGATCTCCTTCTTAAGGACTCGGCATGCTTTGCCCGGGGTTTGCTGGAGGACAGAAACGATCTTACAGAAGAAAGGGTTGCCTTCCTAACGCCAAGGGGCTTCATCTATGCGGCTTTGCAGTGGGGTATCTGGCGGGCTGGCGGCATTGCCGTTCCCCTTTGTGAGCTTCATCCACCTGCTGAACTGGAACATGTGATTCGGGATTCCAATGCAAACATCATTGTCGGTCACCCGCAGTTTCGCTCTCGACTTTTTCGGATTGCAGAGGCCCTGGGTGTTCGTTTCCTTCAGACGGATGAGTTTTCCGATTCAGCTATGCGTCCATTGCCCGAAATCGATCTTAAAAGACGCGCCATGATTCTCTATACCAGTGGCACAACAGGAAAACCAAAGGGAGTGGTAAGCACGCACCATAACATCCAGGCTCAGGTCACCTCCCTTGTTCAAGCATGGGAGTGGACGGCCGACGACACCATTTTGCATGTCTTGCCGCTACATCACATTCACGGCATCGTCAATGTACTGACATGCGCCCTGTGGTCAGGGGCGCAATGCCAAATTCAACCCGGGTTTGACGCCCGGGAAGTTTGGCGGGCATGCATTGAAAACCACGTTACCCTTTTCATGGCAGTGCCGACGATTTATGTTAAGCTGATCGCGTTTTGGGAAAAATTACCGCCACATCATCAACAGATAATGTCGGAAGCTTGTAAAAAGATTCGTCTGATGGTTTCCGGCTCGGCCGCACTTCCGGTTTGGGTTCTGGAAAAGTGGAAAGCCATAACCGGACACACCATCCTTGAGCGCTACGGCATGACGGAAATAGGCATGGCGCTTTCCAATCCGCTGCGTGGAGAACGGGTGCCCGGATATGTCGGCACACCGCTACCGGGCATAGAGGTTCGACTGGTAGACGA
The DNA here is from genome assembly GCA_964492995.1 of uncultured Desulfobacteraceae bacterium. GTDB lineage: Bacteria > Desulfobacterota > Desulfobacteria > Desulfobacterales > UBA11574 > S5133MH16. The sequence continues at coordinate 8,846 of CAZBOB010000087.1, forward strand.
AGCAGGCAATTTGGCACAACACCATACAGCGGGTGAAATTCAAGTCCGGGGACCTGCCGTGTTCCTCGAATACTGGCGACGCCCTGAGGAGACTAAAAAAGAGTTCAGCAAAGGTTGGTTTCGCACCGGAGATATCGCAGTGGCGGAACGAGGCAACTACCGCATTCTAGGCCGAAAGAGCACGGATATTATCAAAACAGGCGGTTACAAGGTTTCCGCGTTGGAGATCGAAGAGGTGCTCCGTACGCATCCGGGCATCACCGAATGTGCGGTTGTCGGCCAGGAAGATCCCGAATGGGGTGAACGAATCTGCGCCGCATTGGTTCTACGCAGCGGAGAGAAGCTCACCATCGATGAACTTCGTGCTTGGGGCAAGGAAAGAATTGCGCCCTACAAAGTCCCGACCCGAGTCCTTATTCTGGACGATCTTCCCCGTAATCCCCTCGGAAAGGTTAAAAAGCCGGATATTCGGAAACTATTCGATCGGCGCCGGTTTGATGAAAACCGGCAACAGCCCGTCAGAATTTGACACCGATTTCCAATCTGAAAAATTTTAATCCGTTCAAAATAATCAGAAAATATCAGACAAAATAATTTGGGGATCTACACTGTATGGCCTTTTAATTATCGTCTATCTTCGGGTTAACTTGGCAACAATCAGGACATTTCACTAAATACTCGTCAGGTGAACACTTAAATAAAGAACCGCCTAGTAATCCAAATCCGCCTGATGTGGGTGTTATCTCAATTATTACATCACACCCACAGTCCGAACATTTACCGTTTAATACGATTCTAGATTTTTCAGGATTAGCTTCAAATATTTTTTTTAATATTTCGATCATCAGGAATTACATCCTTTAACTGCCGGCTCTGCCCGTTTAAAAAATATTTATTATTTTGGTGTTCTACCCTAAATGAGCGAAAGTCGAAGATGCATAATAAATCAAACACATAACATATTTTTCCCGTTTTGTTTACGATCATTTAGGGTTTTACATACTTTCGGGATAATACAAAGAGCTGCGAATTGGCTGATCAATCCCAGGTAATTTCAAGGTATTATCAATATAGTGCTCTGTCTTCTGTAAGATATCTTCCGTCACGCTCAAGGTTTTGAGATCCGGGTACATCCTGGCCGCCTCTAAGCGAATAACCTCCTCGGCCAAGTTTTCATAATCCTTGTGACCAATGGCATTCTTATCATAATCTCCAACAGGCAAGCCATAATCTGCCGTTTCCCTGAGGCGGATATTGTAACGAATTACCGTCTCAAAGACATTGTTCCCAAATTCTGTTTTAACCTTCTCTAAAACAATCCTGGAGTAGCGTGTCCTGCGATCATACATGGTGATAAGCGCACGAGATTTAACATCATGGCCAATTTTGTCTTTAAGCAGGATAATGATTTCTAGCAGTTTGGCAACACCACGAAGAGAAAAAAGGCTCATATCGATGGGGATAATCACTTCTTCGCAGGCACGAAGAGCATTAAAGCAAAGATGCCCAATGCTTGGGGGACAATCAATTACAATATAGTCATATGGTTCTTTGAGTCCCTGAATAGCCTTCAAAAGCCTGTCTTCCCTGCCCTCCATTCCTGAAAGCTCTTGTTCGACTGCACTGAGGATCAGGCTTGAGGGAGCAAGGTCAAAGTTGTCTTTAATCGGCACCAAAATATCTTCAATCCCTAAAAACTCATTTTCTTTTGGAGTTATAACATCATAAATAGTTTTCTCAAGATCGGAAGGCGTTATGTTCAGACCCATGGTTGCGTGGGCCTGAGGATCAAAATCAATGAGCAATACTCTCTTACCTTTTAAAGATAAAGAAGATGAAAGGTTAATGGCTGTTGTTGTCTTACCGCATCCTCCTTTTTGATTCGCACTTGCAATAACTGTCATAAATCTCCTCCTTTCTTATATTTAATAACAATTATGATTACCTATATTAAATAAAAAGATTTTTCAAGTAAAAATACAACATATAGTATTATTTTCAATGTCACCCCCAACTTATTGTTTATTATTTGTTTTTAGAATAGATGAATAATTTGGCGTTTAATATTTATTTTTACCCAAGACCTGTCAATACGAGGAAAGTATGATATTTTTGTATTTTTCAGGGAAATTTTTAATGTCTTTTTATTAGGTGGGTATCAGATGGCTAATGATGGATTTGCGAATAAGAAGTAATAGCTGCGGTGAGGTTTGTCCAAAATGCGGTGAGGTTTGTCCAAAACAAAAGCCCCTAAAAAGGCATCTTTTAACCTCTTTTAAAGGCTCGTTAAACTATCTTTAATGGGTATTTTAATGGTTTATTGAAACTTAATCGGCGACTTTTTCACGCGGTTAATGTCATTTTTCATAAGGTTCTGGAAAAATGTTCACGAGGTTCTGGAAAAATAGGATGAGGGCTGGGCTAAAAAAAGGACGCAAATTCAAGACCACTTACAAAGCATGATGCTTTTCCGTCTCGGTACCATCATGTGTCGCAAAAAACCTATCTGATTTCTTGGTAAAAATCAGATAGGCTAAAAATTAATAATAATTGGCAACAATCAAGATATCTCGCTTATTCCCAATTACTATTAATTTTTAATATTAAGCGCATTGATATAAAATTTTGGCTCGCCTCTAATGGCTCTATAAATAGAAGTCTTGCTAAACCCGGTAATTTCGGCAAGGACGTGCACTTTAACGCCCCGCTTATAAAGCTCTTTAATTTTATTGATGCGGTCCACGCGAAAGGGATTCTCTTTGCTTAATTGTTTGATTTCTTCTTCTGAAAGTTCATCTAAAACCCTCTGAACTTCCTCTGGTTTTGGTTTTGATCCCATTATTGACCTCCAATATTCTCAAGGTGTTTTTGCAATATATAAGCAACCTGCATGCCAAGCGGTCTCATTTCTTTATCTGCCAACTTTTCAACTTCCTTTAAAACTGAAATATATTTTCCAAAATCGATTGTAACCGCAGTAGCAGCTGTTTTTTGGGGTATCCCGGTTTTAGGCTTACTATGCCCTTTATCTTTCTTTTTTTGGGTGTCAGCGGCCTTCTGCTTAGCCCGTTTCATATCAGTCAAGCAGCGCGAGCAGTAGGGAGAGCTTGCCTGCATGGTGGGCCGTTCATTACAGCGCTCGCAAACCCTTGTATTTTCTATTTTGGCAGGCTTAGGCGTTTGCTTTTGGTCTGTAAAAAATGGGCATTTTTCACAATTAAATGTCTTATAATCTTTTTTTGCAGCAATATCAAGACATTTTCCGTATTTTTCACAACTTATATTTCTTTTGCCATTACCTCTTGATGGTCTCTCCTGGGACATATTGCCCCCATTTTTTTGAAAATGCAGGTTTTCAGCTCCTTGGCCGCAATTTTGGCAGTTTAAAAAGGGAATGGGCTCGAATCTGCGACGCCTTAAGTTTGCCTGTTGTCTTTGCAGGCAAACATCAATTTTCAACCGGCAATGAAGTTTCTCGCAATAGAAATATTCGGAGCCTTTTAAGATCTCCTCTTTCAAACGTTCTATAAACCGACTCCTTAATTGACCTTACATGTTTTTACGTGCTATCAAATCTTATGCAAAAATTAAGAATTGAAGATATTATTAGTCGGGTGATGTATCTTTTTGATCATTGTTATCCTGGTCTGGACAAAGGCATTCCTGAAACATATCTTCCCTATATTAGTCTGTCTCGAAATACGGTTGTTCAAATTGTTTTAAAAAATCGAGTTCAGATTGATCGATTAATTCAAAAGATGTTTTCTGTCTTAGATCAAAAACGCTGGGGTTATTATTTTGATCAGCTTTCGGTTGATGAGCGCTTTTGTCTTTTAGATCGTCTGTTGTATGCCTTTGACTTTTTAAATCGAGCAAAAAAGCATAACGACATGAACGACCGGAACGTGCTGTATATAATGCCGGATTTCTTTGTTGATCTTTGTGTGAAACGATATCGGGAGACTGTGATTCATTCTTGTCTTTCATCTAAAAACACTCCTTTTATATTCGGCCTATCCCCACCCTAAAGCTTCGGTCATATTCCCATTGAACGTTATTTGTTTCCGGCATGACGCTCTCCTGTTTTAGATCAAATGTATGGTAATGCCGTGATGTGGGCGGAAACTATAAAAACCACTGGCGGGCACGGCATTACCCATATATGGCTCCGAGCCATATATTGAGGAGGCCCCGCCAAAGCTATCTTTTTCGAGGCTTTTTTAAATAGGCTGAGGGCTTATATACTTCATCCAGCCCTAACATGCGAAATGCAGCGTGTTCGTGCTCTGTTTCCAAGGGATACCCTTCAATAGTCACATGGCCTTCAAAATATGAAGCGACCTTCTTCCAATCATTAACAAAGATCGTCCACCTGCAACCCTTGGGGTAGTGCAGCGGGTGGCCGGAATCGAAATAAAGCCAACGTTCCTGGGGGCTTAATTCCGCATCAATTATTTTCTTATTGTTGGCTATTTCATTTGTCAGATTTTTAACGGTTTCCTCGATCTCTTGTTTCTTCTTCCCGGTCTCCAAAACAGACAGGATTTCGTTTATTTCTGATGTTGAAAGCAGATTCAGGGCAAGGATCGGCAAGACCTTCATGTCCAAGTCGTGAAATATCACGACCTTCCTTTGCTGCACTTCCGATATATGGGCTTTCAGCTGCTCTACAACCGATTGTTTAATATTTTTCAGGCTGTCTTTTAGCATGCTTGCAACTTCATCTTTGTGCATAGGAGCCTTTTGAATTGCTGCTATTTTTCTTTGGAGCTCCTCGATTTCATCCCTGAGCTTTTTATCAGTCAGATAATTTTTAACCCATTCATATCGAGAAACATCAATCCCGTAATTGTGTTTTATACTTACGTTAGCATATGACTCTAACACACGTTGAACCCAAGCGTCATTTTCTAGGATCGGAATCATTGGCTTCCTCCTTTTCGTCTTTTATGATCTCGACAATTAGCATCGGCTCATCCACCAATCTTTTTAATTCTTCTTGGCTAAACCGATCATCAGGGTAATAGGTCGGTGCAATCGAATGCCTCACGCCACATCTGCAAAAATTCTGTTTTTTACTCTTAATTACTATCATATTCAATACCTCCTTTTTTAAGTCGTTTTATAACTATACTGCAGGAATTGCTCATCACTTATTCCCATCATCTTGTTTATTTCGCGCTGTGTGTCGCTTATTAAAGGCGATTTAAAATCGTAATCCTTGCAGCTATACTGCAGGAATTGCTCATCACTTATTCCCATCATCTTGTTTATTTTGCGCTGCAGCGGGTCTATTTCTTCAAAATCCATTTTCGCGACAATGGACTTCAAGTGGTTAATTTTAGGCGAATTTGTGAGGGCCACATTTACCAACTTTACTATTTTGTGATCACTTAACCTGGTTAGCATTACCGGCGAAAAATAGCGGTATTCCCGTTTTGCCAAATATTGCCGGGCCTTTTCGGTCCACTCCACTACTACCCATAAGCCTTCCTGGCCCCGTTTTAAAAGCTTTCTGATCCATCCGGCAGCTGGCGCTTGAATATCCTTGAGGGTCTGGTGTTCATAGTCAATTACCATATCGTTACCGCGCCTCTCAAAATCCTCGATGATATTATCCATGCTCTGATCGTCCAAAATTGCCGGGCCACAACCTTCGAGGTCTATCCGGCCAAGCGGCAATAATTGAAACTCAGACGGGGCTCCGTGGACCTCTTTTGAAATAATAACGCTTTTCATGATGCCTCCTGAATAAAAAAAGGGGTTACGTGCTTTACACATAACCCCCTCTAGGTTATATCCCTCATTGTATTTACCCTGGCGGGGCGGCGAGGGATCTCCGCCTTTCGGTGATCAGCCTAGCCAGGGCAATCTGGCTGTGCCATGAACAGCCTTATTTGTGTTGACTTTTTTATGTGCTATTATATAAAAGTAAGTAAGTTGTCGGATCAATCTTGATCCGGGTTTGGAGCCCCTGTTTGGTCCTTGGCCTTCACAGGGGCTTCTTTTTTTTCCCTTTTTTGGTACTCTATAATAGCTGCCCTCATTCTACGAAGTTCATGATCGGTTTCCATAATATCAACAAGATCTTCAGCTGGCAATTTATCGAAGCTTGTAGATCGAACCAATTCAATATTCTTTTCAATTTCCTCTAGGGCCATTGAATGATCTTGCATCCGCTTTATATCACGATACGCCGTCCGGAGTTCGTAGAGAAATGAACAATCACACCCGAAAAACTCATTTAAGACACTGTAAGCGCCGTCTAAAGACTTGCGGATTATCATTGCATAATCTGAAACGATCATGCCAAGCTCTTCTCCTTTGCGCACTAGTGCTTCACTTCCACCATGAAGATTCTCATAAAACCCAAGGGCACTAATAGCATGCCCAAGGGCATCCAGTCTGAGCGCGATCACGGTAAATGAGGGGCAGGTTTTCAAGCTAAATGATGTTGAAA
>CAZBOB010000088.1:0-15054 GCA_964492995.1 uncultured Desulfobacteraceae bacterium
CACTAAAATGCATAATAAATCAAACACATAAAATATTTTTCCCGTTTTGTTTACGATCATTTAGGGTATAACTGTCACTAACAAATCAATTGAGTTATTATGCATGATTCTTTTATAGCAGCCCTTTCCAGCCCGGAGCAGCCTGTCCCGGGAGGTGGTGCGGCTGCCGCTTATGCAGGATCTGTTGGCCTTGCGCTTCTTGAGAAAATTGTTCGATTAGAGATGCGGCGTTATCCAATCGTTTCTGAACCTTCACTTTGGGGAGACTTGCTTGATCAAGTGTCAACTTTATCCAAGATTCTCTACCAGCTTCGTGATGAGGACGGAAAGAGCTATATGTTTCTTGCGGAAACAAAAGCCTCAGGAAAAAAGGAAGAGGAGGTTGCGGCAGCCCTTGTGCAAACCATTGAATGTCCCATGAAGATCCTGGAGCAGACCCATAAAGCGCTAAGCTGTGTCTCTGTGGCTGCAGAACATTGCAAAAGGCATCTTCTTTCAGATCTGGAGGTGGTTTGTGAACTTCTTGGAGCCGCAGGACAAGGTGCTTATCACATCTGTATAGCAAATTTACGCCTCATGACCGACCCGATCTCGAAGGCCGACTATCAGAGCAGGCTTACCAAGCTTTATGCTCGTAGTTGCGAGCTACTAAAGCTGGCGCAAGCCTCGATTCTGCGAAGCGGTCACAAACTTTGAATAAAAAGTGTAGGAACCGGGGGTTATGTTAGGGTATAATTTTATTATATGTGATGTTTTATAAAATATTTAGACATATTTGATGATTGACAAAACCAAGATAATTGAAACTGTTTGCGAAAGGTTAGAAAAGCTCCCTTCGGGACACTATCTGGACCTCAAGACTTATAAGCGTAACAGGACCATCATCATTGTTAAAATAGATGAAAAGAAACTTTTGGTTATTGAAAACGGTTATTTTAAGGATAGGTTTTTAATAAAATCTGACAAGCTGAAGAAGCTGCTCAAAACCCTTTTAAGGATTGAGTTCCCAAGAAGTAAAAAAATCAGGCTTTATGTTATGGGAAAATTCGTGAATGAAGAAGCTTTGAAGACAAAGCGAAAAATCCTTTAGCCCGAATATTTCATGAAAATTTTCGAGAGGCCTTTTTATAAGTAATAAAATTATTGTGTTATTTACAATTTTGCTTCTCGTTGTCAGGTGACGGTTTGCACCTAAAGTTTTTTTGTTTAATTTCTCAAAAATTTTCACCCTTCGGGCGAGTCCGAGACGCCCATTTGCTTCGTTATCAAGGGCTTGCAGTAGTCTACTACGGCTGCGCCCTTGAATGCCTTGCAAATGAACGCCTCGCACACGTGAAATATCCGGGTTAGAAGGTAAACAACACAGCAAAAAAGGTGTTTTCATTGGATGCCACCAACGGTTAGATCTTATGATAGTTGCTCCAATCAACGTAAAGCCTTTGTCTAAGCCGTTTAATATTACCCATCATGAAGATTAAATCAATATTCACAAGGGGCACAATCTTCCCATGAAAAGGTCGATCTCCCAGAGTATAATTTTATTCCTCCTGGCCTTTTTATGTATTGCCGGATTCCTGCTTGTAAAGCATATCCTACAGCTTCCATTCGGTCAAACCAATGATGTTCTTCATAAAAAGGGATCCGCCTTTACTCTTGATTTTTTAATTCCAAGTGCGACCTACATTGACGATAAAATGACGATCGGTGAAATCATAAAGATCCGCACCAAAAAGGAAACCTCTTTCTATGAAACTTTACTCAAATCCATAGCAGATTTGATTCCTGTCCGATACCGCCTTGTAGCAAATTTCACCGTATTTCTCTTTTGGACCTTTCTCTTCATGACCTTCTTCAGAGTTTTTACCTTTATGGGATACGGGAGGGCGCTTCGTGGAAGCCTCCTTCTCGGGGGCCTGGTCTATTTTTTTATGCCTGATTTTTCACCTGGAAAGATTGACGACACTGCTTTTGTCGGCATTCCTATGTCGATTATCGTTCTCCGGGCATATAATTCTCTGAGGAAAAAAAAAAGAGATAGATCTGTTCAGCTTTAAGATCTCATGATTCTAAAATCGAAAAGGGAGCAGAAGTGTAAGATATGCCCGATCTCATAGATAATCCGGAAGAATACTTCAGACAGTTTCTACCAAAAAGAGATCAACTATTGATAGAACTGGAGGAAGAAGCCCGGCGAGAAGAAATTCCGATTGTCGGACCAATTGTCGGTGAACTGCTTTATATTCTGGCAAGGGTAATTCAGGCCAGGCGAATACTGGAACTCGGCACTGCTACCGGCTACTCAACGATTTTTCTTGCCAGGGCTTTTGCGTCCACCCGGGGAAGACTGGTGACGATCGATAAAGATCCGGATATGGCAGCCAGAGCCAAAATTAATTTCCACAGAGCCGGACTGGATCAACAGATTGATATCGTTGTCGGCGATTCTCAGGAGAAACTATCCGAAATGGATAAGTCTTTTGACTTGGTTTTCCTGGATATTGATAAAGAGTGCTATGCTTCAGTTCTGCCACACTGTCGCCGACTGCTGAAAAAGGGCGGGTTACTGATCGCAGATAACGTGGGGTTCAAAAATGCGGATCCTTTTAACCGTTTGATTTCCAAATCTTCGGAATGGAGGTCGGTTAACCTTTTCGCATATCTTCCACTCCACTCACCGGAAAAAGACGGGCTGTGTTTGGCATTGCGACTCTAAAATATCTGCATACTGTTTTCAACATATCCAAAATCCTGCGGCGGTATTTTTTCTATGACCACAAGCTGCTTTCTGAATTAAGCCGCTGCGGCTGGAAAGCCTTGAAAGAGGGGCCGCCGGATGTAAATTCGCCTTTATCGTCAGTACTTCCTATCGGGTATTAAATCACGTATATTTGGATTTCGTTGTATTGAAGGGGAAATTCGTGTATTAAGTGATTTGACTAAAGGTTCACGAAAAAATAAGTTCACATTAATAACTAATTCAGCAGTCGGGGTGTTTTTCTTATAAAGCTTTGAAAATAGCGTAATGAATTATCAGCAGCGAAATCATACACTGTATGAGTTTGTATGATGGAGTCGCTGATTATTCATGGAGCTATTGAATCGAAAAAACTCCCCGACCCATCAACTAATTCTGGGATGTAAAAATGACTTACAACTTCAAGACTCAGTACGCAAAACAACTCTACAACCATGTTTCTAATGTCGTGCCGATCGTATTAATCCAGGATGATGGAATGCCCGAACGCGCACGAATGGAATTCGATGACAGGTCACAGAACGTTGAAATCAGGTACAAGAGCACTGCTGACGAAATCGTGGATATCGCACACGAATTGCTCCATGTCCGAATGCAGTTTCATGACCGCTTTCCGCTTCTCTCATGGCCCGCTAATCACCCGAACCTCAACCCGGGAATAGAGGACCTCGTTAAGCAAATCAGAGATGCTGTTGATAACACATACATACTTCACAACCTGTTCGCTGACACTGGAATGCTTCCGATCAGCGATGTGTTCTATGATGAAATACGTAAGGATATTAAGCGAGGGACCATTCACATCGTGCAGGGCCTTCCCGCCGAGTCCCGTCCCCTGGTTACAGCATGGCGTTTGAGGCTGGCCGATCTGTCATGCTCACAATTCAGTGAGAAACTGAGCCACGATCAGAATCGGCTTTCAGCCTATTTTATTTCGCATTTCCAGAGCAAGGATCCTGTTGTACAGGATCTGTTCATCCACCTCAGACAGAACGTGGTCGGCTCACGCCTCTCGAATGAGCACGAATTAGTAGACGCGTTGATCGGCTTGCGCGACAAGCTTGGCCTCCCATCGTGGTTGCATCTTGCAACTCGACAAAAGATCAATAAGAGATGGGTGTTGAAGCATTAGAATTGTTTGCAAATCAATCCGATCACGGACTGGAAAGCAAAAGAAAGGAGAGTATATAATGCTTTTGGGATTTAATGGAAGTCCAAAACCTGATAGTAATCTACGAAGAATAATTGATATGATGTTAAAAGAATCCGGAAAGAATTATCGGATATATGATCTGGCACAAATGAATATCAAGCCTTGTGTGGGATGTGTCAAGTGTGCCAAGAACAATCGGTGTGTCGTGGAAGACGATATGTTTCCGTTATATGATGAAATCGTGGAATCAGATGCCATTGTTGTTGGAGCGGTAGTATATTTTAGAAAAGCAAATGGGTTTACCCATAATTTTCTTGAACGCCTTTTCCCTTTGCGCCATCGAAACCCTCAGACCATGGGAAAGCCGGCGGTCTCGGTAGCTGTAGGAGGTAACGAGGCAGAAATTGTGTCCGATGAAATCAGCTATCATCTGAATAGTTATTTTAATTTTGAAATAGTGGATAAACTCTTCTACAATACGATGACCCCTCCGTGTTTTATATGTGGATTTGGAACAACCTGTCAATATGGTGGTCCGGCACGTTGGATGTCTCCCGAGAAATTTAACAATTTTAATAAGGTTACACCGGAGATGTTTCAAAAATTTGAGACAGATAATAAGATGGTAAAGAGGGTAAAGGAAATAGGAAGACGATTAGGAAGTATATAACTTTTATTGATTCGTGGCATATCCGCAAAGTATTCCTCAAAAAGATTCATTTGTACTTCTGCCATCCGGGCATGCTGTGTGTAGATGACAAGGTCTATATCTAAGACGCGACACCCGCCACGTCGGGCTAACCATAAGCATCGATGCTGATGTTCATTTCTTCCTCTTGTTTTTCATCCTCGATTAACATATCGATTTTGCTGCCGATAATCCCTCCGAATATTCCGCCGCCGAGAATGCGTGCCGGGGCCTTAATCTCATCCCCGGTAACGGCCCGGTAGATGTTGCCGATGATGGGAATGTGGTGAAGGGGTTTAATAATGTCGAGAAAATCCCGGAAGGAAAAAGGATCAAATCATAGGATAGATGCATGTTAGAAATATCTGCTTTAATGAGGCAAATCTCACGGATTTACGGTTTAAAGGTACTTAACCAGGCATTGTAATAGAACATTTTGATTTCGCTCGGTTTCTTGAATTATATGCGTACAATATATAGTAATTCTTTTTAATAAGCTACAATATATTCTAATTTAAATAAATTATGTATAAATTATATATAATTTTACTTGACATGATAAAATTACAAAATTATTTATAATTATAAATCAATCGAGGATTCACTACCCGGTTTGTTTTTAATTTATGAATAGTAATATTGACGGGTTACAGTTTGGCATTTTATTCCTGATTTGCTTTTCGCACCATAATAACAGGAGACCTTTGAAAAATGTTCAATTTTGTTCAAGACCAAGGAAGGTGAAAATTTTAACCACAGGAATACATTGAGTATTTTGAGGATTAACTCGCCAAAGTTCGGTGGCGGGTTAAAATTTGAGCCTGTTGACAAATCCCGCTCAGCGGGGACGCCGGTATTGGGCAAAAGGGGGCGTTTTGCAAAGGTCTCAACAGGAGATGCAGAATATGAGACTAGCTCTAGTCTGGTTAAGCCTTTTATTGCTTTCTTGGGGGCTCTTAATTTCTGTCGTCTATGGAGGCTATGAAATAGCACAGATATGTTTAAAGCTGTTTAAATAATTTAACTTCAACGCCTCTAAATGACGTTTAAGTAAGGCATAAACGCGAGACCTATGCAAAACGCTCCCTTTTGCCCAATTCCAAAAAAAGCTTGACAACTGTCTGACGGTAAGTTAGCAAATTATTAAGACCGACCGGTTTGTCTCTCTTTTCGCAAAGGTTAATTCCATGAGTTTACGAGACAAAATTATTAACGAGTCCTTAAAACTGTTTTCCCTGAAAGGGTTTTTAAGCACCTCCCTTCAGGACATTCTAAAGGCTGCCAATACGTCCAAGGGCGGGTTCTATAACCACTTCAAAAGTAAGGAGGCCCTTTTCTTTCATGTGATGGATGAGGCCCGGAGAATCTGGCGCGACCGGAACCTGGCCGGGCTGGATCAAATCCAAGACCCGGTGGACAAAATCGAGCAGCTCCTTGAAAACTTTTGCGAGCGGTATCTGAAAGATTCGGAAAACTTTCCGGGAGGTTGTGTTTTTATCACCCTCATGGTTGAGCTCGTCGATCAGCGTCCCCATCTGGCCAATGAAATCAACAAAGGCTGGGTTGGCTTCAAACGGTTCATACAACGACATTTGGAAGCAGGAAAAGCCACCGGTAAACTGCGCAGCGATGTCAATACCGAAGCCGTCACAGAAATGCTGTTTGCCGGAATACTGGGGGCTTCCGTAAATTATGGTGTTGAAAAATCGGACGCCGTCCTGGGAAAAACCGTCCACTCATTGATCGATTATCTTGAAAAACTAAAACCCTAACCCCGTTCTTGAGGACGGCCATTTATCGAAATCTTTTTGGCAAGATTAAGACCGACAGGTCGGTCCCCTCAACCTGCATATGCAGGAAGTACCCGAAAAAACGGCATCGGCAGCCAGAATTTCTGATCTTCAATGGCCGTTGCAATTATCATTTAAAGTTTAGGAATGTTGTTAATAAAACGAAAACCCCTAATTTTGTTAGCAAAGGAGGCAAAAAAATGATGGATTTTACTTTCACAGAAGAGCAGGATATGTTCAGGAAGGCCGCCCGCGAATTTGCAGAAACCAAGGTAGCCCCAAAGGTTGCCGAAATGGAAGCAACCGGTGAGGTCTGCGACGAGGTTGTAAAGGCCCTGGGCGAGGCCGAAATGATGGCCCTGACCATACCGGAAGAATACGGCGGGCTGGGTTTGGGATACATCGCCCGATTGATTTCTTTAGAAGAAATCAGCAAAGTTTCTGTAGGCACAGCCATGATGCTCCAGGTGTTTGCCCTGGGTATCGAGCCGATCATTAAATTCGGCACCGAGGAACAGAAAAAGAAATACCTTCCTGCCCTGGCCAAAGGTGAGCGACTGGCATCGACGGCTGTCACCGAGGCCACAGGTGGGTCAGATCCCACCGGTATTCGAACCTCATATCGGAAAAAAGGAAATGATTATATTCTCAATGGACGCAAATGCTTCATTACCAACTCTCATATTGCCGACACAATTACCACTCTGGCTAAGGACAACGAAAATCCCAAAGCGTTTTCAACCTTTATTCTTGAGAAAGGAATGGAAGGATTCAAGCCTACCCGTGAAGAGCATAAATTAGGTATGCGCGGTTGTAATACCGGAGAGTTGGCCATTGAAAACTGCCGTGTTCCCGGTGAAAACCTGCTGGGAGAGGAAGGAAAAGGCATGCGTGTTGCTTTGGGTGCCATTGGTGATGTGGGCAGAGGCGGCATGGTCGGTTGTGCCCTGGGACTTCAGGCCGCGTTCCTGGAAGCATCGGTAAAGTTTGCCAACGAGCGCATCTTGTACGGCAAACCTATCAGCAATTTGCAAACAATTCAGAACAAGCTGGCCGAAATGAAGATCGATCTGGAAGCCGGCCGCCTGTTGGGATACCGTGCCGCAGCCATTCAAGACAAAGGCGGGCGTTCAAGCAACGAATTTGCGGTGGCAAAGTATTTTACTACGGAAGCTGCGCAGAAAGCGGCAAAAATGGCCGTGGATATTCACGGGGGGTATGGCTGCATGGAAGAATATGCGGTCTGCCGCTATTTGCGTGACTCCTTCGTGCTCGGGCCTTCGGCCGGTACTTCTGATATCATGAAAGTCATCATTGCACGCTGGGTGCTTTCTTAGGACACTCCAAGCTTTAGGGAGGGAGTCGTCTTTTCCCCTCACTAAAACCCAAATCAGAGGAAGGGGTTGTCCAATGATAAACATCGTCGTATGTGTTAAAGCGGTTCCTGATCCACAGCAAGCCTGCAATATCAGAATCGATCCCGTTACCAAAACCCTCATGCGATGTGAGGTCCCGCTGGTTTTGAATCTCCTTGATAAAAACGCAATGGAGGCCGCCCTTGAGCTCAAAGAGCAGTTTGATGCGCATATAACAGCTCTCAGCATGGGACCTCCGGATGCGGAGGGAATCGTCAGGGAATGTTTGGCGTTAGGCGCCGACCAGGGAATTCTGCTTTCCGATCGGGCTTTTGCCGGTGCCGATGCCTATGCCACCGCCTATACGCTTGCTACAGCGATCGCAAAAATCGGACCGGTCGATGTGGTCTTTTGTGGAATGGCCAGCAGCGACGGAAGTACCGAATGGGTCGGCCCGGAAATCGCCACGTTTTTAGATCTACCCGTGGTGACCATGGTCGAAGAAATAGTGGAATGCCGGGGTCAGCAGTGGAAAGTCAAAGCCAGCCTGGCGCATGGATACCGCTTGATGCAGGTGCAGCTGCCGGCGGTATTCACGGTTACTCGCGAGCTGAATACACCGCGAGCCCTTGTTTTTTCAGGAATTATCAAAGCCCGTAAAAAGTCGATCGTCCGTTGGGGGATCGATGATCTTGGTGTGCCGGCGGAAGCGGTAGGCTTGAAAGGATCACCGACGATTGTTTCCAAACTGTCCACCACAGAAAGCAAGCGGGCAGTGGAAATTCTTACCGGTACGCGCGAGGAAAAGGCCGCGCAACTGCTCCAGAAGCTGTTGAATTCCGGGATAGTATAGAAGAAAGGATGGAATGATGAAAAACATATATGGTCCGGTCTGGGTTATCGCCGAGCAGCGGGACTGTCGCATACGAACCGTATCTTTGCAGCTTATGGGCCAGGCACAAAAACTGGCCGCCGGACTGAACACAACCGCGGAAGCCGTGCTTTTCGGGAACCTGATGCAACACCACGTCCGGCCGCTGTTTGCCGCCGGTGCCAATCGCGTGTTTCTGGGCAGCAACCCGCGGCTGGCGTTTTACGAGCCCGAAATCTATGTCCAGGCGATCGTCCGCCTTGCGCAGGAACATGAACCGGAAATCATTTTACTCGGTTCCACCGCCATGGGCCGAGAATTGGCACCGCTTGTGGCCGCCCGGCTGCAAACCGGCCTGACCGCACACTGCATCGACCTGGTATTCGATGAAAACAACATATTAGAACAGCACATTCCGGCCTATGGGGGGTTGCTTTCGATAATCTGCCCGCAAAAGCGTCCCCAAATGGCCACCATCGCCAAGGGGGTTTTTCCCATGCCCGAGCCGGACCCAGACCGATCCGGAGAGATCATCCCGGTCGCGGTGCCGGAGGATGTGTCCCCGCGCTTACAAACCCTGGAAGTTGTCCATCAAATACCGGATGAAATTCCTCTTGAATCCGCTGCCATCGTTGTCGCCGGTGGCGCCGGGGCGGGCGATCCTGACGGGTGGCGGCAAATCGCCGATCTGGCGGATGCGCTCAACGCAGCCTTGGGGTGCACACGGCCGGTGGTTGATGAAGGCTGGGCACCGCTGGAGTCGATGATCGGACAGAGCGGTAGGATGGTCAGCCCGGAGCTTTACATCGGGGTGGGGCTGTCAGGTGAGCAGCAGCACATGGTGGGCATCACTGGAGCAAAGGTGATGGTGGCAATTAACAATGACGCAAAGTCGCCGGTCTTTGATCAGGTCGATTATGGCGTGGTTGACGACTGCAGGGCGTTTGTACCGGTGCTGATTAAAAAGATCAAAGCATACCAAAAAAACCAAGTTACCTGCTGAGATATCACGTAATATTTTATGTATTGGCAAGAACCGCTATTGAAACACGATGTCCTGAACTTAGGGGCTTCGCCCCAATATTCCAGTATTCCATTCCGATGGCACAAACAGGTTACTATTTTGAGACTAACTATTGATTTCATATAGTTGTAGAATTTCCGAGACATTATAGACGGTTCAACAATGGATAAAGATAAAAAAGCGGTTTGGGGCTGGGCGATTTATGACTGGGCAAATTCTGCTTTTGCGACAGCCGTGATGGCCGGTTTTTTCCCCATATTCTTTAAAGAGTATTGGAGTTATGGCGCTGATGTCAACATGAGTACTGCCCGGCTCGGATTAGGCAACTCTATCGCCGGCATTATTGTTGCCTTAATGGCTCCTGTCCTGGGTGCAATTGCCGACAAAGGGTCTGTGAAAAAGAAATTTTTGATCTTTTTTGCATACCTGGGGGTACTGATGACTGCTGCTCTATTTCTGGTTCAAAAAGGAGATTGGGGCTGGGCCATTTTCGTATATGTCATCGGAATTATCGGATTTTCCGGTGCAAATATATTTTACGATTCTCTTTTGCCGAGCGTGGCGGATGAAGACAAAATAGACTATATATCCGGTTTAGGCTATGCTATGGGATACCTTGGCGGCGGACTACTTTTTCTTGTGACCGTATTCATGACATTACTGCCGGAAAAATTCGGATTATCTGATGCAGAAACCGCTGTCAGATATGCCTTTATTTTAGTGGCATCATGGTGGGGCCTGTTTACTATTTTTACTATTTTGTGGGTACAAGAAGAACAAACGGCCACCACTCCACCCCGAGGCGTTAGTTTCATCGCCGATGGTTTCCGGCAGTTAATCGGAACGTTTAAAAAAATTCGTCATCTGAGAACAGTCCTTCTTTTTTTAGTCGCCTATTGGTTCTACATTGACGGAGTGGATACTATCATTCGGATGGCAGTCGATTATGGCATGTCCATTGGATTTTCTTCAAATGATTTAATTGTGGCTCTTTTAATCACACAATTTGTGGGGTTTCCTTCTGCGCTGGTATTCGGAAAACTGGGTCAGCGGTGGAGCGTACGCAAATCTATATATATAGCCATCGGTATTTATATATTTATCACTATATGGGGGACGATGATGACAACCCAACAGGAGTTCTACATTCTTGCCATCATCGTTGGTTTGGTCCAGGGAGGTATTCAAGCCCTAAGTCGGTCTTATTATTCGCGGTTAATACCTAAAAACCAGGCTGCTGAATACTATGGTTTCTATAATATGGTGGGTAAATTTGCGACGATTCTGGGCCCGGTGTTAATGGGCATTGTTGGACTGATTGCACGTCGGACTTTGATGCCACCGTCCCCCACACCTGAGCAGATAGTTCATGTTGGGCAGTTAGCTTCTCGCTGGGGAATTACATCCATTTCACTCCTCTTTATAATCGGCGCTATCCTTTTCTTTTTTGTAGATGAAGAAAGGGGCAGGATCGAAGCGGCTTATTTATCAGAAATATAATCTACCATAACATCAGGAACAAGACCGTCTACCTTCAGTGTGTATGCAAAACGTTAAAATATTGCCGTTTGAAAGTCATGAGGGAAAACAATCTATTTAATGCACTTTTGAAATTTTTTTCTGAAAGCGATGCCTTTTTACTGGCAGAGCTTCTGAAGGATAACCTTTGTAAAGGAACGGGCTTCACCATGACCGAGTCTGTGCAGCGGCGGGCTCTTCTCAAAGCGATTTCCAAAGGTCAGACTAATGTTCTCCATAGCCGAAATCATTGAAATTGCCGTTCAGATAGAAAAAAACGGGGAAAGAGTCTATCGCGAAGCCATCGGCCAATCGAAAAATCCTGAACTGGACAATCTGCTACTTCGGATTGCAGAAGAAGAGCTGGAGCATACCGACTGGTTTCTGACCTTAAAAGATGAAATTGAAAAAAGTCAGGATCGCCCGCAGGTTGAGGAGATGGATGCGGCACTAATCGAGGATTTAATCGGAAAACAGGCGTTTTCACTTGCCGACGTTAATTTTTCCCGGGTTAAAAACAGCAAAGAGCTCATCGATATCTTTATAGAATTTGAAAATGACACGATTTTATTTTATGAAATGCTGAAAACCTTTCTCGTCGATGAAAAAACCATTGAACATCTGGAAAAAATAATTCGGGAAGAAGCGTCACACATCGAAAAATTAGAAGACCTTCGCAGCCAAAATTCAATCCAGTCCGAAAAAACAGTTTAAAAAGGCGATGCGGCATGGGTTTGTTCAAAACACCGGTAACCCGAAAAGACTGGAAATCATTTTTTAAATCCACGCCGTTTTGGGTTATCATCTTGATCATTGTTATGCTGAGCGCCAGGTTCATTATTCTTTTGCTTTTCAACTGATTAGAAGCTGTTTCAAAACCTCCCGTTCGTTGGTTTGAGCCTTTTGCAAAGCGCTAAGCTCGCTGCACTAAATTTGTAGAACTCAGGCTATCGCCCTCAAACAGCTATAAATTTTGCGTTCCGCTTGGCTAAGCGCTTTTCGGCAAAAGACTTAAAAATCACTCGCTGGAAGGTTTTGAAATGGCTTCTAGGATTTGCTTGACTTGACAATTAAAATCTACGATATTTGTAATACGATAGAATTGGGCAAGATAGATAGAATTTTGAAAAATGAAGGTAGATCCCAAGATGTTGTGTTCGCCTTCTTTGCTCAGCCACGGCGTTCTGGAAACACCGATGACAGCAGTGGACTGCCGGTGAGAATAACAGATATGAGCACTAAAAAAGTCCTTGTTATTGATGATCAGCGAAGCCAACTGAAATTAATGAGAAAAATGTTGGAGAAATTTGGTTATTTGTCTGTTACGGTCGACAGCGCAGAAGAGGCCGAATATATCTTAAGGTCTGGAGAAAACTTTTCGATAATCATTACGGATCTGAAAATGCCATGGTTAAATGGCTTAAATTTTTGCAAGAATGTGAAGATCTTTCATCCCAATTTAAAGATATATGCATTGTCCGGCTATCTTTATGATTATGATGTTAATGAATTACAGAATGCGGGCTTTGATGGGCTTTATCAGAAACCTATCAGCAAAGCGCAGTTAGTAGAAATTTTAAATGCTGATATCGAAAAAACCTGAGACAGTTCCTGTGGATATCATTGGACATGCCGAAACCCAATTTCCTATTCATCGGTGCACAGAAGTCTGCGACTACCAGCATCAGCGTGATGCTTTCAAACCACCCCGACGTTATCGTTGTCAAAGGGAAGGAACCGCATTTCTTTTCCGAAAACCGTCAATACGCCCGCGGTTGGGACTGGTATATGTCCCGTTTTTCACACTATAACGGCGAAAGGGCTATCGTGGATGCGTCCACGTCATACTCACGTGCAAGCGCCTTCCCGAATACAATATCGCGCATTATTAAGCATGCTCCGGACGCGAAAATCCTTTACTCAGTCCGTCATCCGCTTGACCGAATGGAATCGGCTTACATCGAGTGGATGACCACGCCAGGTTTTCCGTTTATTGAAAACTCCATAAATGATATGGTTCGCAGAGAGCCAAACATTATCGAGTCGAGCCGGTACTGGAAAAATATCAGCGTTTACAGAAAGTACTTTCCGGACCATCGCATTAAGATCATATGGTTCGATGAGTATGTTGCTGACCCGGATGCAGTGCTGACAAATATTTTCGAGTTTATGGGTGTAGATCCTTCGATTAAGATCCAGCACTCCCATTTGGCTATTGCGTCCAGCCAAAGTAGAGTCAAAAAGCTGCTAATGCCAAACCGAACCGCCCATATTGATACAACCTGGAACCGAACGGATAGACAATGGGCCATAGAACAGCTCGGCAGTGACACAAGACAATTCCTTGAATGGTGCGGAAAGCCGGCGGACTACTGGCGCCTCGACGCCAATGACAAGACCTCGCCTTCGAAAATATAAGTTTGTGTGATAAGTTCATTTAACCATCCATAGACCATTAAACTATCTGGTCTATTCTCAGACGCCTTTCAGATTTATATTTCCCTTGTATTGCCCCAAAAGTATGTAAAACGAGTTATATTGTGAAGTGAATTCCACAATAATTATGTCCACAGATTTTTTATCTCTAAGCTTTAATTTATTTATAACCAATTGTTTTAATAAGGTATTTATCTGAATAATTAGTTTGGCATAGTTTTTGGATAGAAAATACCCTTATCCAATTTTATTGCTACCTGATTTGACCGATTTTTTGCGAAGAGATGTGCTGAGATCTTGATGCATAAGGGTTCGCGAAAACCGCAGGCATACCCGTGGATATGTCGAGGATTTTCGCGTATCCTTGATGCGCAAGAGATCGGTGCAGATCGAGTAAAAAATCGGTCAATTCAGGTGCTATAAACCGGGCAAGAAACGTCAATTTTTAGGAGGTCTTTATCATGCCATTACCTATGGGGCATACCGCTATTGGATTAGCTACTTACGAACTAAGTACGAATAATAATTCTAAGAGAAATAGTTTAAAACTTATTATTTTTCTAACTATTCTTGCCAATATGCCAGATTTTGACGTTATTATTGGCCTTCTTATAAAATGGAATGGAAATGCCTTTCATCGTGGCCCGACTCATAGCTTATTATTTGCTTTGATTATGGGATTCCTTGCATCAAGAGCATGGAAGTTCTCATCTCAAATTCCAAGGATGAAGTTTGGTGTTTGTTTTTTGATAATCCTTTCCCATGTTTTAGCAGATTTTTTCTTTACCAGTTCACCGGTTTCCTTTTTTTGGCCTTTTGAGGTAAGTTGGAGTTCCGGACATAGTGGCTGGAGCGATGTTTTAAGTTCAGTTTTTTTTCAAGGATTTCAGGACACCGGGATCATAATAGGAAGTGCAATTTCAATAATACTTATCAGATTGATAAAAGAATATCGACAAACATTATTTGATTTTAAGATCAGGCAAAAGCCGTTAAATAAATGAGGGGTTGGGAGTTTTTTTGATTTAATAGCTCCATGAATAATCAGCGACTCCATCATACAAACTCATCCATAAGGGTTCGTAAAGAAAGAACAGAAAATATGGCTTTAAATAAATAGGGTATATGGATACACGCTTGACGCATTTTAATTACGAACACAAAATACCGCTGTTCTATCTTAACGATCCCTAATGTATTCAAACAGTGTATGATTTCGCTGCTGATCATTCATTACGCTATTTACAAAGCTTTATAAGAAAAACACCCCGACTACTGAAATAAATAATGAAGTTTGAAACGAAAAGAGATAGGGTCGAAAATTGTCCGTGTACCCAGGTGATTTAACAATGGTCAAAAAAAGGATTTAGTTGACTCGAGAATTATAATCTATGATATTTGTTATAAGATAGTGTCCATCCAGAAATGAGGATTTTTGTTCAAGATCAAGGCATGTGAAAAAAA
>CAZBOB010000089.1:0-14739 GCA_964492995.1 uncultured Desulfobacteraceae bacterium
CCATGGCGCAGGCGATCCCGTTGCAACCGGTGGTCAGGACCAGCACATCGTTTTTGATCAGCTCTTTCACTACCGTAATATGGTCTCTATTATGCACTGTCCGGGCGTTGTTGCAACCCACCACACCGGCCACACCCCGGATACAGCCGTTAATGATATTGTCATTTAAGGTATAATAGGTTCCCCGGAAGGTTCCCCCCAGATGGTACTCGATGGATTCCACACCAAAACCTGCAATCTGGGTGGCTTTATATTTGGGAATCATAACCTCTGTGCTGCGGTTTTCAAAATTGTCAATGGCCATCTTCATAATCTTCTTGGCATCTTCGAGGGCATGATGCTCGTCAAACTCAATGTGAATTACATTATCCTGCTCCATCCTGGCAATGGGATGGGTGGTAATCAGTTTGGTATGGAAGCATTTGGCCACATTGGCAAGATTCTGGAAGATACACTGGATATCCACCACCATGGCATCACAGGCGCCGGTGATTATGGCAAGCTCCTGAGACAAAAACGTTGTCCCAGAGGGGATGCCGTGGCGCCGCACAGGCCCTTTCGGGTGTCCTCTCCTTCGATTCCCGCCTTTGGCAGCGGGAGGCGGCACGGCCCCATGGAACAGTTTTTGCGGCAGGTGCCCTGAACGCCGATGTTACAGGGTTTCATTTGTACGGCTCTGTCATAAACCGTATCGATTCCCAGTTCCTGAACCCGGGCTTGCATCTCCTGAGTTGCAGGATCAATGGAAATCGCTTTCGGATCAGCCAATTTTTTCGGCTTTTTCTCCTTTACTACTTTTTTTTCTTCTTCTTCTGCCATTGGCGGTTCCTCCTTCTAAGAGATGATTTTTCCTTCATGAAAAGATTTAATGTTACGAAAGTTGACATTAAAATAATAATGATAATAATTACTGTTAATATAAAAGAATATTATAATGTAAAGAACTAAAACAAATTCTTTGTTTATTTTGACCTTAAATTTTGTATGCCTGATCAGGAGAATGTGATGTCTAAAGCTAACTTAAGTCCAAATCGGCTTATTCATGAAAAAAGTCCGTATCTTCTCCAGCATGCCTATAATCCCGTTGACTGGTATCCGTGGGGAGATAAAGCTTTTGAAAAATCAAAATCAGAAAATAAACCTATTCTTTTATCCATAGGTTATTCAACCTGTCACTGGTGCCATGTTATGGAGGAAGAATCGTTCATGGATTTGGACATTGCTGACCTGATGAACGATAATTTTGTATGTATCAAAGTGGACAGGGAAGAACGGCCCGATCTTGATAAAGTGTACATTACCGCGGTTTCAGCCTTAATCGGTTCAGCCGGATGGCCATTAAATGTTTTTCTAACACCCGAATTAGAACCCTTTTACGGGGGGACCTATTTTCCGCCTGTGCCTAAATCGGGGATGTTATCATGGCCCGACCTTTTGAATCTTATTGCCTCAGCCTGGAACGATCCTTCAAAAAAGAAAAAATTGCTCTCTTCCGGTCAGGAATTATCAAGGATTATAACAAATCACCTATCATGGTCTTCAAGTCATGGACCCATCGATACAAACTTGCTGGATAATGCCTTGAATAATTTTTCCAAAAGATTTGACAAAAATTTAGGCGGGTTCAGTCAGGCTCCCAAGTTTCCGTCTCCCTCAATTCAGAATTTTTTATTTGCTTATTATTTTTATGCTAAAAATAGCGACAAAAAAGATAACGCGGGCGATACCGCCCTTGAAATGGCAAATTTTACACTCCGTGCCATGGCAACAGGCGGAATTTATGATCAACTGGGGGGAGGGTTTCATCGCTATTCCACAGACGCCGAATGGCATGTTCCCCATTTTGAAAAGATGCTGTATGACAATGCCCAGCTGATTAGAAACTATCTGGATGCTTTCCTGATTACCCGCAACCGTTTTTTTGAAAAAATTGCAAGGGAAACAGCCGATTATGTTCTGCGGGATATGACGCATCCTGATGGCGGATTTTATTCGGCAGAAGATGCCGATAGTATGCCGGCAGACCCATGCTCCAATGGTGGTGATAAAAAGAAGATCGAAGGGGCATTCTATGTGTGGGAGCAAAGAGAGATCGATGCTGTATTAGGTCCTGAGACGGGAAAAATATTTTCATACCACTACGGATTGCAACCGGAAGGAAATGTCGAAAATGATCCACATGGGGATTTTATAGGTAAAAACATTTTATTTGCCGCCCATTCTCTGGAGGAGACCGCTGATAAATTTGGCCGATCGAAAAGCGAAATAGCCCAATTGATGGATGAATCGAAATCAAAGCTATTACAGGTCAGAGCCGCCAGAACCCGGCCACACCTGGACGACAAAATCCTTACCTCTTGGAATGGCCTTATGATATCCGCTTTGTCCAGGGCATATCAAGTGTTAGAAGACGAAAGATACCTGATGGCAGCCCGAAATGCATCGAAATTTATCCAAAAAAATCTTTATAATTCTGAAACCAAACAACTTTACAGACGGTGGCGTAAAGGAGAGAGCAAAATAGTCGGTATGGCCAGTGACTATGCTTTTTTAATTCAGGGCCTCATTGATCTTTATGAAGCCGATTTCGATCCAGGATGGCTGGAATGGGCCCTTGAACTCATGGACGAACAGATAACATTATTTTACGATACAGAAAATGGCGGCTTTTTTATGACCCGCAAGGGACATGATAAAAAGATTGATTTGCGTGTCAAGGAGGATACGGATAGTGTAACACCCTCCGCCGGATCAGTGGCTGTTTTGAATGCATTGCATTTTGCAAGGTTTGCCGATTCAGGGAAATATTCGACAGTGGTCGAACGAACTTTGGAAAGTGTTCTATCAAGAATTAATCCACAGCCGGATTCAGCCCCGGAACTTCTGGTTGCCCTGATCATATCACGGTTAAAGCCGGTCGAAGTGCTAATCGACGGAGATCGTAACGGGGAAGATACGCGCTCAATGCTAAGAACCGTAAATTCTTTCTTTATTCCCGGCAAGGCGATTATACTTGTAGATAATACGATCCGTAGCAGGCTGGCCCGACAGTTTCCATTTATCTCATCGGTTAAAAGAATAGATAACAAGACCACAGCCTATGTTTGTATGGGCAAATCGTGCAAACCACCGGTTACGGATCCGGAGAAAGTGAGGAACCTGCTCAATTAACTATTGTCCATCCATAAACGGCATCTTTTGGCCCTCGGCGTCGTTCTCACTCGTTTTCAATCCTCGAAATAGCGAGCTATGCCTGCGGTTGAAAACTCGCTCGGGCCTTGCCGAAAACCAAAATCTACCATTTATGGATGGACACTTAATTTGTGTCCAATAAATGTTTATGGATGAATACTTATTAGCAGAATAAGGGGTCAATTATGGACTTTATAGATGTGATTAATAATAGACGTGCGGTTAATTTTTTTGATCCGGATAAAGACGTTCCGGATGAGAAACTGAGAGCAATGATTGAAACTGCGGCAAAAGCGCCGTCAAGTTTTAATCTTCAGCCGTGGAGTCTGATTGTTTTAAGAGGGCATGAAGAGAAAACGCGCCTTCAGAACCTGGCCTGGAACCAACCCAAAGTCAGCGAAGCGCCGGTAACGCTTATTGTGCTGGCTGATCAAGATGGGTGGAAAGAAGGTCACCAGTTTGTTGAAAAAAATTTTCAAGAGATGATTAAGGCTAACGCCATGAACGACGATCAGCGTCAATGGATCGCAGATGCCCGTACATCCCTTTACGGAGAAAGTGAAGACAAACAGCTGGCTTTTGCCTGTAAAAATACAGGCTTTTTTGCCATGGCACTGATGTTGGCCGCAAAAAACCTTGGACTCGACACCCACCCCATGGACGGATTTGACCACGATGCGGTGCGAAAGGAATTCAACATCCCGGATAATTACTGGATTCCGCTTTTGCTGGCTGTTGGATATTTCAATAAAGACATGAAATTGGCTCCGCCCAAATGGCGCAAATCCTTTGAAGAAATAGTTGTAAAATTTCATTAAGTGTGCTTTATTATCTTCGGCTAAAAATTTATGGTGAAAGGATACTCATATGTCTGACAACCCGGTGAAAATATATTCTCTAAGCACCTGTAGCCATTGCAAGTCCACCAAAAAATTCCTTAGCGATTGCACAGTTCTTTATGATTTTGTTGACGTCGATCTTTTGGAAGGAGAAGAACGCAAGGCAATACTGGAAGATGTCAAAAAATTCAATCCTAAATGTTCTTTTCCTACAATTATCATCGGCGATAAAGTCATCGTGGGATTTAAGGAAAATGAGATAAGGGAGGCGCTTGGATTATAATGGAAGTCGCAAAACTCTATGAAATGCTGAAGAAAACTCAGGAGTCCAAGGGATATTTTTTTAACAAGGATAGAGATCGGGTATTTGAACTGCTTGAAGCCTTGATTACCAACAAGAAGCGATACGGCTACATGGCATGCCCCTGCAGGCTGGCTTCCGGAAATAAAGATAACGACAAAGATATAATTTGTCCCTGTGTATACAGGGCACCGGATGTTGAAGAATACGGCAGTTGCTATTGCAGCCTTTATGTATCAGAAAAATGGAACCAGGATAAAATTGCCCACGAACATGTCCCGGAACGAAGACCCCCTGAAAAGATTTTGTAACATCTCAATAAATTATGGATTCGTGTCAATATGATCATTTAATACACCAGAATTTATTGAGAAGTTACAAGATTTTGTTTTAATTAATTGTACTTAAGTTAAGCCCACCATTTGATCTTGTTTCCCACGGCTATTTCTTTTTGTCTTTAATACGACGTTTCCAAAAGGCCATCACGTCATCCTTGCCGAAAGAAATTTGAACAAGCGCCCAGCCTTTGCTTCCCCGGTTGTTCAGAATATCAGCCAAAATTCTTGTCTGATCTTTTGAGACTTCATCAATACCGCATTGGCCAGACTCACTACAAAAATAGATAATCTTATCAAAAGTATCCGCAGAGTGTTGGGTAATTTCATATTCGAAATGCTCCATACAGCCTCCTTTCTCATCCTCTTTACCCGGTGAAACTTTTTCTATTTCACCGGGGCTATTATTCCAATTGGGGCGAAGCACCATAAGCGCTAAGTTGTTTTGTAAACATTCACAGGTTACATTTATGCCGTACAGGGTTGTTTTGAAAGATGAACGTCGAACATATTAAAAGATGAACGTCCAACATCGAACATTGAACGTCGAACGTCGAATAATGATGTCGCTCCGCTCCTCAAATTATTCTAAAATCGAATGCAAAACAAACATTCAACAGCTATTTCTTTTTCTTTTCAGCCGTTTTGATACTCTTAACAAAAATCTTAATTAATTCTTCTGTTTCCTCTAAAATATCATTTAGTAGTTCAGGTTTTTTAATTAATGGTACCTTATGAATAAGTTTTAACCATCTTTGTGTCTCCCTAAGTTCTTTTAATGAAATTCTTGCCCTTGTTTTTGTCTTTCATTCATCATTCGATCCGCCGTAGGCGGACAAGTGCTTGCTCGCCTGTGGCGAGTTGGACGTTCGATGTTCGATGTTCATCTTTTTCAGTAAACCTTCCACAGTCCTTCCGGCGCAAAAAATAACTTAGCGCTTATGGGGCGAAGTCCCTAAGGTCTGACTGGAGGATAAGTCAGTTAAATTGAAAGTCAAGAGAGTTGAGTGCAGCTCCAATTATTTTTTTGAAATGCTTTACTTCAAGATTTGGCTTTATTTTTTTCTTATAATTTCAAAGGTCTCACTTTACAACTACCCTATAGTAGTTATTATGAATGAAAGGTTAATTTTTGAATTAATTCCAAATAATGCCATATCAAGGAGGTTTATCATGGGTACAAGTAAAACGGGTCTGGAAGTAAAAAAGCTACTGTGGCCAACGGATTTCTCAAGCAGTGCTCAAAAGGCTTTGCCTTATGTTACATCGTTGACCATGCAATACGGAGCGGAAATTCACGTGCTATACGTTATCGAAGACATTGCCCATCACGTATCATGGTACGGAGAATTTGACAAAGCTCACATCGATAAAATTATGCAATGGGCAAACAAATCGGCCAAACGCCGCCTGGATCAAATTTGCGATAAGTATTTGGAAGGGTGCCCCCTGTACATTAAACACATTGCCGTCGGTGATCCGGCGCTGGAAATTTTAAAACTGATTGATAAAGAAAAGGTTGATCTGGTGGTGATGGCAAGCCAAGGGGAAAGGGGGCATTTTCGCTTTGGAAGTGTCACTGAAAAAGTGTTAAAAGAATCTCCGGTACCGGTTACTACGATTCCCGTAAACCGAGAGAAAATTTCTGGTTCTTAGAAGATCGAGTAAAAAATCGTTCGATTTAGGTTAAAAATGGTTCCATGAACTTATTACCTGAGAGGGGAGAATTTGCTGCAGGACAAAAATCGCAGGATTACCAAACAATGCCAGGTGATTCTGGAAGAGTTCCGAAAACTAAATACGCACCCCGGTGCAGATGAAATTTATAAAGTCGTACGCCGTCGCCTTCCAAGAATCAGCCTGGGTACGGTTTACCGAAATCTGGAAATACTTGCCCAAATGGGAGAAATCCAGAAACTGGAACTTAGCGGATCTCTGAAGCGCTATGATTGGGATACAAACAAACATTACCATATCCGCTGTGTACGCTGTAACCGGGTGGACGATGCTCCGATTGCGCCGTTGAACCAACTCGAAGATGAGCTTTATGAGGCAACGGTTTTTGAAATAATCGGACACAACCTTGAATTTACCGGTCTTTGTCCTGAATGCTCAAAAAAAATCAAAAAACACGATTGACCATTAAAGAATCTTCTCTTTGCCACATGTCTCATGATACACTTATGTTTCACGCCTAAAATATGAGACGTTTTTTTAATTTCGTCCCGTGCTTTTCCTCCCCGGATCATCTTATGTGAATAATTAAATATTCATCAAATTTTATTACTATTCTTTGTTATACCTAAAATCTGCATAAATTATTTTTGAAAACGGTTTGGCCTTCAGGAGCGCAAATTTTATCGATATTGCTTTATTATCAAAAGGTTGCGGTAGCATTCTACAGATTCGCTTTCAATGACTTTCCTCTTCGGCACACTCGACGTTTGCAGAAATATTTTACTTGTTTTTATACAAGAATGCCCCTTTGGTCGCTGTTATCGGGTTTTAATTTTATTTTATAAAATTTGGCACGAATTTTGATTAAATGTTAAGATGAAATAAAGAAAATTTATTTATCACCAAAGAACGAAAATATAGAAACACGAAATCAAAGAATCACTTTTTCTAGATTTGAATCTTAAGTGTTTTTGTGATTGTTTTTAATTATTTTACAAAAAAAACAGAAACGGAAGTGTAAAATGGAAGCATGTCAACCGATTTTAAATACCGGCCTCCGGGGTTTTAAAGTTGCAACAACCAGGATCAGCGATGTTGACGGTACTGTGGGCAGATTGATTTACAGGGGGTATCTTGTCCAGGATCTGGCCGGAAAAGTTTCATTTGAAGAGGTTGCTTATCTTCTTCTTTTTGAAAGACTGCCTCAGAAAGAAGAACTTGAAAACTTCAAGAAACAGCTTGCCGGAGAAAGGGGGATCCCGCCCGAGGTGATTGCAGCCCTTGAAACAAGGCCCAAAGATGCTCTTCCCATGGACATACTTCAGGCGGCGGTTGCGATGTTGGCACACCATGACCCTGATACCGGAGAGTATTCTCCCGAAGCGGCACTTCGTATGGCCATAAAGCTCATCGCAAAATTTCCAACCATTGTTGCAGCCTGGGACCGCATCCGGAACAATAAAAAACCTGTTGAGCCAAATCCGGACTTGAGTCATGCAGCCAACTTTCTTTATATGCTCAACGGAACAATTCCTGATGATGAATTGGCCGGCTTTTTTGATACTTGCCTGGTGCTGCATGCAGAACATTCTTTTAATGCCTCAACATTTTCGGCAAGACAGGTAGCATCAACAAGAGCCCACATGTATGCTGCTGTTGCCGCCGGCGTAGGGTCTTTGTCCGGAGAATTGCACGGCGGTGCAAATACACGGGTCATGGAGATGCTTCTCGATATCGTCACTGTTGACAGGGTCGAAGCGTATGTAAACAATTTGCTCGATACCGGTGGAAAAATCATGGGGATGGGCCATGCGGTTTATAAAACCGATGACCCTAGGGCACATATCCTTGCACCCATGTCCAAGAAAATGGGCGAACGTACCGGCGAGCCCAAATGGTACGAAATGTCTAAAGTTCTTGAAA
The DNA here is from genome assembly GCA_964492995.1 of uncultured Desulfobacteraceae bacterium. Lineage (GTDB taxonomy): Bacteria > Desulfobacterota > Desulfobacteria > Desulfobacterales > UBA11574 > S5133MH16. Next base: position 8,268 of record CAZBOB010000089.1, read on the forward strand.
AAAAAGGCAAGGAAGCCTTTAAACAAAGAAAGGGAAGAGATATTTTTGTGAACGTCGATTTCTATAGTGCATCTCTTTATTATTACATGGGGATACCCGTAGATCTCTTTACCCCGTTATTTGCCATAGCCAGAATTTCCGGCTGGGCCGCTCATGTTCTCGAAGAGCAGTTTGGAGGTGCTGAGTCCAAACCGGTGCTTTACCGTCCCGATTCCGAATATATCGGTGATTACTGCGGCCCGGATCAGTGCAATTTTGTACCCATGGAAGCAAGATGATTTAAAACGTGAATCTTGATTATGTTAGCCTATCGCTTGCCTATAATTATGCTTATGTTGTAAAATAGAATCATTCTCCAAAACTTTTTGAGAAATTAAGGTAAATTTAAATGGAAAGGAGGTTCTGTGAAAAAGTGGCAATGTACGGTGTGCGGTTATATACATGAAGGAGATGAACCGCCTGAAGAGTGTCCGGTGTGCGGAGCTGATCGAAGCAAATTTATTGAATTAGTTTCTGAAGAACCGGTGGAAGCGGAAATGGATCAGCCGGAACCTGAAGCCGAAAAGATGGATTCAAAACCTGAACCACCTATTTTCCGCCCCAAACTAAACCCGATTTTTGATTTGATGTTAAAGCATCATGTCCATCCGATTTCGGTCCACATCCCAAACGGAGTACTTCCAGCTTCTGTTATATTTATTGTTTTAGCCGCACTGTTCAATTTCAGTGGTTTAAGCCAGGCCGCTTTTTACAATCTGATATTTGTTGTCCTTACCCTGCCGTTGGTCCTTTTTTCAGGGTATATCGAATGGCAGAAAAAATACAGAGGCCAACTGACTCGGTTGTTTAAGATTAAGATCATTTGCGCTGCTGTGGTTTCATTAACGGCGGTCATTTTGGTGGTATGGCTTTTCATTGATCCCCAGGCAGCAACTTCATCGAGTGATTTGTTATTTCTTCTGATTAACCTGGTCATGCTTACTGCGGCTGGCATTGCGGGGTTTATTGGGGGAAAATTTGTTTTTAAAGACTAAATAGTGCCCATCCATAAATCTATATTGGGCACAAGTAAAGTTTCCAATGCAGAAATGAGCAATTTTTCGCAAGGTCAAGGAGATCAAGGAATTACGCGGAGGCGTATACGTAGTACGCCGCACAAGTGATTCCGCAGATCGACGCAGAGATTGCGGAAAAGGGCCATTTCTGGATGGAAACTAAATAAAAAGAGAGAGATTATGAATCAGCCGGAAGATATTCAGATAGAGCAGGTTCAGAGAGAAATTGCCGAACTATTTCGGGCAATCCATGTTGAAATTCCGATTTTTTTATTTGCCCAGCCGGGTAAAAATGATGTTTTCAGCGATGCCGCCAGACAGGCGTTACGTTTTTTTCGCCAGCTCACCGATAAAATTGTATTGCGCGAATACAATTTGTCCCACGAAACAGCCCAAAAATGGGAAGTTAAAAACTCGCCTACGCTGATTTTCGATCCGGACCGCTATAATATCCGGTGGCTGGGAGCCCCTTTGGGTGAAGAGGGACGTATTTTCCTGGAAGCGCTTATTCTTATCGGGTCTCAGAAAAGTAACCTCAATGAGCAATCTCTCCAGGTAATAAAGAAGATAGATCAACCCAGGCATATTAAGGTGTTTGTCAGTGCCAGCTGCCCGTATTGCCCGCAGCAGGCGCTGAACGCCTTGAAAGCAGCGGTGGAAAAACCCGATTTGATTTCCCTTGAAATCATAGACATTCAGGCGAATCCGGAACTTGCCACCCAATATTCGGCCCAATCTGTTCCCCAGACATATGCCAATGATATCCTGATTGCCCAGGGCGCCCAGCCGGAAGAGCTTTTTATGCTCTCTCTGGATAGAATGGAAGAGCAGGCGGTTTTCATACCTGAAAGCGATGAACAGGAAGTGGAAACGGATCTGGTTATCGTGGGTGGAGGCCCTGCCGGGCTTAGTGCCGGTATATATGCATCGCGTAGTGGCCTCAAAACGGTGGTGGTGGAAAAGGGAGTTCTCGGGGGTCAGGTGGCAACAACTCCCATTGTCGAAAATTATCCCGGTTTTAAACAGGTGGGCGGAAAGACGCTTGTGGACATCATGGTTACGCATGCATTGGAATATGTGCAGATTTTTCCGGGAGAGGAAGTGATGGGAATTGAACCCGGAAAGCCCATCATCGTTCAAACCAGCAGACGAAGGTTCAATACCCAGGCAGTGCTGATGGCAACCGGAGCCACCTACAGAAATCTCGGTGTACCCGGAGAGTCTCGCCTTGCCGGACATGGTGTGAGTTATTGCAGCACCTGTGACGGTCCGCTTTTTAAAAGCCGTAAGGTAATCATCGTCGGCGGTGGCAACAGCGCCGTTACCGAAGCGCTTCATATGCATCATATCGGTGTTAATGTAACCTTGGTCCATAGAAGAGACAATTTGAGAGCTCAGGACTTTTTGGTTAAAAACCTTATTCAAAACAACATACCGATTTTATTCAATACAGAAGTCAAGGAGATCAAGGGAAAACATAATGTAGAAGAAGTTCTGCTTTACAATAATAAAACTGAAGATCTCTCAACCTTGCCTGTGAGCGGGGTCTTTATTGCCATAGGCTACGATCCTGCCGTAGGCCTGGCACAAGAAATAGGGCTTGAGCTTACTGAGGAAGGTTACATCAAGCACGATCAATACAGAACCAATATTCCGGGAATTTATACTTCCGGAGATGTAGCCGGAGGATACAAGCAAATCGTAACCGCCGCCGGACACGGCGCCGAGGCGGCACTAACCATATTTGAAGATCTGATAAATCCGTATTGGACCTAACCCGAATATTTCATGAAAATTTTCATGAAATATTCGGGCTAAATTTTACATAAACTGTTTTTAATAGGGAGATATAAAAAAATCAGTGTTTGCTGAATTTAGGTTTAAAATTAGAAAGGAGAAGATTAATGAGTCAAACAGAACAAAATTTATTGGAAGCATTTGCAGGGGAATCACAGGCCAACCGTAAATATCTGGCATTTGCTAAAAAGGCGGATCAGGAAGGCTACCCTCAGGTTGGTAAACTCTTCAGGGCGGCTGCGGAGGCCGAAACCGTTCATGCACATGCGCATTTGAGGGCACTCAAGGCCATTAAAACGACCGCTGAGAACCTTAAAGAAGCCATTGCCGGTGAAACCCATGAATTTAATATTATGTACCCGGCCATGATCGAAACGGCAAAATCAGAGGGTAATAAAGCGGCGGAGCGCAGCTTCACATATGCCAATACGGTTGAGAAGGTGCATGCCGACCTTTACCAAAAAGCTCTGGACAATCTGGATAATCCGGAAGAAGTGGAATGTTATTATGTATGTTCCGTTTGCGGCTATACCTGTGAAAATGAGCCGCCCGAAACATGCCCGGTGTGCAACGCCAATATCAAAGCTTTTTCCAGGGTTGAATAAGAGGTGAGCCATATGAAATGTCCGGTTTGCGGGTGTATTAAATTTTATGTAAAAGATCCGGCCGATGAGTATGAAACCTATGAGTTTGAATGCCCGGATGGTGTGATTTGCTTTGATGCTGATGGTAATGATTCTGAAATTCCTGAAATAGGTAAAGAGACCGAAACGTATTGTAATAGGTGTGCCTGGCACGACAAATTTAAAATACTAACAAAAAAAGGAGATTAAAAAATGAAAAAGGTATTGGTTGCATACTACAGTAGAACAGGAAATACGGAAAAAATGGCGGAATATATTGGGGAAGGAATCCGTATAACCGAAAATGGTGCTGAACTGAAAAAGATTTCTGAAATAAAAAGTGAAAAAGATCTGGAAGGATATGATGGATTTGTTTTCGGCTGCCCGACGTATCATAGAGATATAACCGCCGGCATGAAAACATTTCTTTTTTTGGCTGAGAAGGCAAATTTGGTAGGGAAAATGGGCGGAGCTTTCGGTTCCTATACACATAGTGGAGAATCTGCAAATATGATCTATGATACCATGCTTCATGTTTTCAAAATGGACATGGTCGATTTGGGTGCATTAGATCTTAAAGAACAGGTTCTTAAAACAGATGAAGGGTTGCGCGCCTGTCAGGTTTACGGAAAAGCTATTTGTCAGAAATTTAATTAGTTTTAAACCGTAATCCAATTTGAAACTGGACTACTCGAATAATTTTTTAAATAGTTTTTTAAAAAGCAAAGGAGAAGAACATGAAAGTGAAAGTCACAGAAAATTGTATGGGAGACCGGCGCTGCAACGATCTATGTCCCGAGGTTTTTGAATATGATGAGGATCAACTGAAGTCCATCGTTAAGGTTGATGAAGTCCCCGGAGAATACAAAGAGCTTGTACGGCAGGCTGCAGAAGAGTGTGGAGCCGATGCCATTATTATAGAAGATGATTGATCGAAGTAAGGATTTTATTGCAGGAATTACCATCAGCTTCGTTCTTAACGGTTCGCAACAGTTCACTATGACTTTATGACTTCGCTCTTTAATGCCTTGTTGGAGCGAAGCTGAAATCCCGCTATCGGGGCATATGAAAACCTCCGGCTGGTACAAAATTTAACTAGAAGTGGTTTCAAAACCTTCAATCAGGTTCAAAGTCAAGGCGGAGCGATGGATTCAAACGCAGGAATATATTTAATATTTCGAGTATTGAATCCATCGCTCCAACACAGAAATTGGGCCTGAGGGGAGGTTTTGAAACCACTTCTAATAACTGAAAACGCCCCAATCAGTTTTGACTCGAAGAGGACCATATTTGGATCAAAAGTAAGAATTCTATCATTTCACCATAAACAAGTATATTCTTATAACTATTATCCAGGAGATTTGTCATGGAAGAACTATCGATTCTTATAGGTGGAAAAGCGGGTGATGGTATCCGGCAAGCCGGTCAGACACTTGCCAGACTTTTGAATAGAATTGGCTATCGTATTTTTTTCTACGATGACTATCCCTCGCTTATTCGTGGCGGGCACAATTTTTCTATCATAAGGGCCTCAAAAAAGAAAATCCTAGCTCACAAGGAAAAAGTGGACCTCATCGTGGCCTTAAACCAGGATGCGGTAGAAAAACACAAACATCGCCTTAACTCCGGTGGAGTGATTCTCTATGATTCTAAAAAAGTGGAGGCCCAAGGAGTCGGCGTTGACTTTATGGGTCTGGTCAAGGAGTTGGAAGGAGCGCCCATTATGAGAAACACGGCCGCTCTCGGGGCGCTGGCCAAAGTGTTGAATATTGAGTGGCCTATATTGAAAAGGGTCATAACAGATACTATTGAAAAAGAAGTCGATTTGAATCTTAAAATTGCTCAGTCAGCGTATGATCAAGTAGAAAAAGCCTGTTTCTCCGTTCCCAATCTGAATCAAAAAATGCTTCCATTGGTGTCAGGCAACGAGGCCATTGCCCTGGGGGCGGTGCAGGCCGGGCTCAATATGTATATCGCATACCCCATGACCCCTGCATCTGCCATTCTTCACTACCTGGCAGAGCATGAAAATGATCTGAGTGTGGTAACCATACACCCCGAAAGCGAAATTGGCGTTGCCCTTATGGCTCTGGGAGCCGCTTATGCCGGAGCCAAGACCATGGTTGGCACTTCGGGTGGTGGCTTTGCCCTGATGACCGAAGCGCTGAGTCTATCCGGCCAGGGTGAGTTCCCCATTGTCTTTATCGTATCTCAAAGACCCGGCCCGAGTACGGGAGTGCCGACTTACACCATGCAGGGTGATCTTTCTTTTGTCATCCATTCCGGCCATGGGGAGTTTGCAAAACTGGTTTTGGCTCCCGGAGATGCTGAGGAGGCCTTTTATCTGACGGGCTTGGCCATGAACCTTGCCTGGAAGTTTCAGATTCCTTGCTTTGTCCTTTCCGACAAACACCTCAGCGAAAGCATATTCAGCTTTGACGCGGATCCGGATAAGATAAAACCTGAAGATCCGCTCCTTTGGGATGGTCAAGGAGAATATAAACGATATCTGGATACTCAAAACGGCATTTCGCCGCTGGCCTTTCCCGGAAATCCGGCGGCCATGGTTAAAGCAACCTCTTATGAGCATGATGAATATGGTATAACCACTGAAGAATCCGATCAAATCGTCAGGATGCAGCAAAAACGTTTACGCAAAAAAAAGACCATGGAAGATGAACTTTCCCGGCATGAGCAGGTAAAGGTTTATGGTAATCTTGAATCAAAGACCGTTCTTCTTTGCTGGGGGTCCACCAAAGGGGCATGTGTAGAAGCGGCTGAAGAATTAGGGCTTAAAGTGGTTCAGCCCCTGGTGCTCGAGCCATTACCCATAACACCTTTAAGAGAAGTTTTGTCCGATGCGGATAAGATCATTGATGTAGAGGTTAATGCGACCGGCCAATTGGCAAAACTCCTTTCAGCTCATGGTATCTGTATTGACGATATGATTTTGCGTTTCGACGGTCGTCCTTTTACACTAGATGTTCTGTTAGAAAA
>CAZBOB010000090.1:0-14728 GCA_964492995.1 uncultured Desulfobacteraceae bacterium
TATGGCTTCATTGAGCAGGAAGATGGTCCGGATGTATTTGTTCATCATTCAGGAATCAATGCAACCGGTTTCAAGTCTCTTGATGAAGGCGACAGTGTTACCTTTGACATTGAGCAGGGTCAAAAAGGTCCTGCTGCAGTAAATGTCACTGTAGTTTAGCTTGCAGTTTTAATCAGAAAAAGGGCATTCCCTAAAATATGGGGGACTGCCCTTATTTTTTAGCAAGGAAATTTTTAGAAGTATAGGATTTGGCAATTAATCCTAAGGTGGTTTCTGGCTTGAGGCAGACCTTGAAAAAAAGATTTGCCCTATTGAAAAATGATATATCAAATTTTTTAGGCCCCTGATATTTACATTTCCGTTGCAGATAGTGCGCCACGAGGCTGGACAGGAGATGAGGGTATGTTGCTCCCTCGGAGTCGGCTTGCAGAAACAGGCTTCAAAACACCTCAAGCTGCATTAGTAAAGAGCCACTTTTGCAATGTATTTAGAAGTAACTATGCATCATCTCGTTTTTGCATCAAACAAACCCAGCACCTTGGTGGATTTGGGCGATTAGAACCGAAATGACTTGAGCTGAGCGAAAGAATTTCAAAATAAGGCTCCACAGCGGCAACTATATCACTTGCTGTACGTTGAGGCGGGCCAGGGCCTTGACGCCGCTCATCGGCATTACCTATGAGACTCAACCACAAGCCATTTTTTTCTAAATAGGCAGCAACATTTTCTGCAAACCTTTTCCGTTCTTTATCAGAATAGAAAGAATGAAAACAGCCTCTATCGAACACAAAACCAAAAGGTGCGCCTTCAATTTGGTTTCTAAGGAAGTCAACCACAAGAAATGTACATTTGACATCGCTTTTTGAAGCTTTTTCTCTTGCCTTTTCGATTGCAATCTCAGAGATATCAGTTCCTGTTACTTGGAAGTGTTTCTGAGCGAGCCATACGGAATTATCACCGGTTCCACAACCAATATCCAGCGCTTTACAGCTCTTTATTGGTTTTTTCGCCACAGTTTCAGCAAGATTGAAATCTGGTTTGCCAATGTCCCAGGGTATATCCTCTGTCTTGTATCTTTCTTTGAAACGCTTTTCGACTGACATTTCATTTCCTAATAAAAAAGCCACATAACATTTATTCTAAGTTTTAAGTTATTACACATATCATTTGTCTGTGAAAAGATGTGTTAAAGATCACTTAAAAGCTTATTGAATTTCACACCGATTCCACCCGAATCGACTCTTACAATTTTTCCTAAAACCTTGATAGGATCACCGGAGTCCGGGTGAGAAAAATTCATTGTCATTTCTTGACCGAGCTCTGATACCAAGTTTGTTTCAATATATAGACCACCAGCACTTATATTTCGAACGAAATCTTCAAAAATACGCCTTTGATCTGATGAATAGGTTATGTTGATGAGAGTCGATCTCCGAGGATTTTTTCTTTTTTCATGCTTGGAATGTTGCAATTCCTCCAAATCTATCAAAAGTTGACGCATTTCGTCTTCGGACATACTGTCAATTATTCCAAAAATAAAAGCACGGACTTCCTTTATGTCGAGTTTTTTATCGTTATTTTCCATAGAGAAATTCCTTTGAATTTAGTTTAAATAACGTTTTAGATTTGCATATTCTCCAGATCAACTTCCTCATCAGTTACCACAAGATCGTCAATCAACCACCTATTATTTTCAAGGATCAAAGAATATATTTCCTTCTGATCCGCTTCCCCGGCCACAGTTTTTATTTTCGCCTGAACCACGACCCATGCATTTTTATCCGTTATCTTTGAATCCAAAACCTTGAATTCAAGTTTTTTATATTCCATCTGCTTCAAGGTTTTCCAGGTTTCTGCAACCCAGACAGACATTGGTTTATCGTCGCGGAATTTAGATGTTGTATAAGGCCCTATTTCATCCATCCGGGAAGTGCCATAGGTTTCAAAAAACAGGTTAACAACTTCAATGGGGTTTTTGGAGGGAGTATCAGAATTATTTGTACCGTGGATGATAATGCTGCAGCCAATAATACAAAGGACTGGTAATAATATGAAGGGCAATGGAATTTTAAATGTTTTCATCATTACTTTAAATTGAAACGATATGAAATGAAATCTATTAAGTTATTTTAAATGATCAATATGAGTTCTTAATTATCATATATCCTGGCAATATAATATAACGATCTCATCAGGTCAAAAATAGATAACCGGTGCCGGGTTATCAATGGATGGTATAAAATGGATTTTTATATTTATACAAAGGAAAAGCTTCTATCAGAAATTGAGAGGAACAGGCCTGATGTTGTTGCGCTTAATCTTGATCTGTATGCCGGGATTGATGGGATCGAAACTTCAAGAAAGATTCGAAATCAATTTGATTTCCCGGTTCTCTATGTTTAATTTTTTATTCTGACAGTTAGATAACACAAGTTCTGAATAGACTTCAAAACTCAATATAGCAAAGGTTGGGATAATCTGCATCACAGGCGCGCGATTGGGGGTCGCCCATTTGCAGAGGCTTAATTGCCAAATATTATTTCACAATTCAGGCTTTGACACCGATTTACTTCAAGGTTTAATAGGTGACCCCAATATCTATAACTGATTGTCTCTACCCTATCGTTGCAAAATCTCAGGATGCCGTAAGTCCAAGGCGCCCAAGGGTGACGCTGTAGTAAACTACCGCGAACCCCCGGCAACGAAGGAATTACGGTATCATGGGCTTGTCCGCCTCAGGAGGGCTTTCCCGAAGGGTTAAAAATATGCCTTACGAAACGTTTTTTCCTGGAATTCACGCTGGGTTTATTCCAAAAGCTTCTTTGAGATATGCGTAACATATAGGAATGTTTTAATATAACATATTTTTAGCATATTTTTTATGCAACTATAGGGTCTATATTAGCTGAGACAACAGGGTCTTAACCGGAACGATGGTTGGCTGTTCAGTTGAAAAACAATCCGCATTAACATAATCCATTGCAAAATTTGCCTGGAATGCATGGTGTGCTTTTATTTGTTTCTGATAAAAAACCAGATCTTTGCTAATAGATTTTCTCTTCCCTGTTTTTACTTCAGTCAGAAACCAGGGTTCTTGATTGCGGGTAACCAGAAAATCGACTTCCCGTCCGTCCTTATTTCGAAGGAAATACAATCCGTAATCACCGAGCCCATTATCTGTCCACCAATGGATTGCCTTGAGCAGATGGGATGCAACAAAATTTTCAGACTTGACTCCTGAATCGATCAGCAGGGACCAGTCCCAGAGGTAAATCTTCGGTTGCTTGAGCAGAGATCTCGAGACATTTCGGGACCAGGGTTGTATCGTAAAACAATAATACAAGGATTCAAGTACTTTTATCCAGCGGCGGATCGTATCTACGGAAACGTTCACTTTTTTCGAAAGATTCGAATAATTTATGAGTTGTCCAGACTGATGTTTGAGGATTTCGGCCAGTATCTCAATCTGATGAATTTCCTGAACTCTTGTAAAATCACGAATGTCTTCGGTAAAAAGCTGCTGTCTCCGCATTTTTTTCCAGCGGTTTGAAAATCGCAAATCTTTCTTTAAAAATGGTTCGGGGAATCCGCCAAAGTCAAACAGTGTCTCAAAATCCTCCGGATCTATTGGATGAGGGGGTTGTATTTCATTTCCCCCAATTTCAGGGGCTATTATTTCTCTTATGGAAACAGGATGGAGATGATACTGAAAATAGCGCCCCATAAGGCTGTCTCCCCCTCTTTTAAAAACATCCAGCCTGGAACTTCCGGTGACGACAATTTTTAGCATAGAACCATAGACGTCAAATAGTCCTTTTAGAAATTGCTTCCATTTAGAATATTTATGAATTTCATCAAAAATAACGATTCCGGGTTTTTCCTGTAATTGATGAACACCGATTTCCTCGCCAACTCCGGCTGGCCCATCAATAATCAAAGCACGATGGTCCTGATTATCCCAGTTGAAATAAGAATGCTTTTGAGAAAGCCGGGTACACAGCGTTGTTTTCCCGACCTGTCTGGGTCCCACCACAAAAATCATCTGCCGATACTGGTCCAGGTGTTTTTTAAGCACTGATGCATATGAACGTATCATAATAAATATATCTTATTGATAACTCGATATAAAGTCAAGGCCAATTTATGATATATCGTAAATAAGTCTCGTCCAGATTACGATGATGCCCAAATTGGCCGGTACAATTCAAAAAAAATACCGGCACTTTTTCGTTGCTTTTCATAAAATATTCGGGTTAGCGTTGTCTTTTTAAGTCCGCAGGCGGGAAAAGCTATTGAGATATTTGGCAAGAGACATTTGTTCTCCCGGCGCTTCAATGGTTGCCGTATTTGTGTGCACACAGGGTCAAAGCTCGAATAGTGAATAAAAAATGGCTATTCACTATTCAAGACACGACACCATTTACTCGGGACTATGGATAAAACACTTATTAGCTACCACCAGTTTTAGCACCTTTAAGAATGTTGTGGTATAGTGGTTATCGCTAACTCTTCACATCCGGTGAGATGACCACGTAATTCCCCTCGCGTCGTTTAGCTTCATACATTGTGACATCGGCACGATGCACAAATTGCCTATTTCCTTCATTCATTTGATATTCAGCGATACCAATGCTTAAAGTAATTTCTGATATTTCTTTTTCATCGATCACTAAGGATTCATGGGCAAATTTTGTTAATATTCTATCTGCTACAAATTTAGCATCACTAGAAGTTGTTTCTGGTAATATTATCGTAAATTCATCTCCTGCAAATCGATAAGCAGTATCGTGCGACCTGAGACAGGCTTTTATCCTCTTTGCTATTAGCGATAAAATTTTATCGCCAATCATGTGGCCATAAGCGTCATTAATTGCCTTAAAATTATCAATATCAATAAACATCAAGGAAATTGGATGTAAATAACGATCTGATCTTTTAATTTCCTTATCAAGTTGAGCGAAAAAATGTCTTGAATTATATAGGCCGGTCAATGAGTCTTCTATTGTTAATCTCTGCAGTTCCTTTATCATTTTGTCACGTTCATTTAATAGTGATCGTTCTCTTAACACTCTGTTAATTCTTAAAATTAATTCGTTAAATTTAACTGGTTTAAAAATCAGATCACTTGCACCGTTTTTGATGGCATCTTCATAAGAATATTCAGAACGGTAAGCAGTCATAACTATAACATCAACATTACATTTTTTTCGAATTTTGTTGGTAAATTTGATTCCATCTATTCCCGGTAATTTTATATCTGCAATTACTGTATTTATTTCTTCATTATTTAAAATTTCTTCAGCTTCTTCAGCACTTTTAGCAGTTTTAGTTTGAAAGCCAGACTTGATAAGGAACTCAGATACTAATTTTGAAACTGCAATATCATCTTCTACAACTAATATTTTATTTACCATCTTAATTTAACCCTCAACAGACATTCATGATAATATTGATTAAATCAGCGAAATCGCACTATATCAGGTCCAATCTTAAAAAATTAATTTCGTATTTTTTATCGGTATCTTGGGGGAAATACTTAAGAAAAACTTGGAATAACAACAGGATTTTATTGGAAAGATGATTTAACAGCAAATCAACTGGAATATGAATTTAACACATTGGATGGTTGCAAAATAAATGCTATTGAGTCAGGGGCTGCAGATACTGGAATACCAAATATCACCGAACTACTAATTAATTGAGAATATGCCATTGAAATCGGGCTTGTCAAAACCTGTGCTTTCTTGCCTTCTGAGAATTCACAAAAAATCAAAGGGCAAACCCTGTGAAATGGATTTGTCCTTATATAAAAACGACGGTAGGAGCATCCGGGTACTTTATTAAGGGCAAGATTGACTCAAGTGTTGGAATGAATTGTCATTCCATTAGCTTTAATTTTAAAAAGCCCTCTTCTATCTTGATGTCTTCAACCCCATCCGAAAAAGTTTTCCAGAAACCCGTATCGGCACCAAATTCTTCAACCAGATCTATATTCTTTATTCCTCCCAGCCAGGCATTTGGTATGGGTACACCCATAACGGTAATACCTTTAAGGATGACGACAGGTTTGCCCTTATCGTATGTAAAAACCACTCCAGTTTTGACACGGAGGGTTTTACCTCCAAATATAGGAAAATCTTCATCCACAGGCAGTAGAAGCTTTGCACTAATAAGATCGTCAGATAAATCAATTGCCAATTTTTTTGCGAGATCCGTATTCTTTGCCAGTAATGCGTTGAGTTCCCTTTCAGTGAAATTAATCTCCCTTTTGATGCCTTTTTCACTGTAAGGTTCCGGCTCGAGAGTGGCATTTGGATCAAACCGGTCTGATTTGGATGACTTATTAGGGATATCGTTCCTATGTGCATTGGCAGCAGTCCCTATTGAATCAAGGTTTTCTAATTTGGCAGTCAAAACTTGCTCCTCGTGAGGATTTAGAGTCACAGGCTTAAACTCTGATGGGAAAAAGTAGGTTTTGAAAACCAAGATGGTTATCCCTGCGGTAATAATAACGGCAATGACTATTAAGCCAAAGACTTGGAAACACCCAAATCGTTTTTTGGCTATTTTTGAAGCAACGCTATGGTTATTTTCCTCCATGTTTATGTCTCCATTAGACCTACACTTTATCTAATGCCAATCCGATTTCATCAAAAATGTCTTCAATTTGATTTAATGCCTTATCGCCCAGGATATCGGTCGCCTTACCCTTTCGCGGACTTCCTACAATCGCCAGAAGATTCATTAACTATGGTTTTCCCATTTAGCTTAAAGTTTAAAGATAGCCCGTGCTTTATTGCCAGAACGTCAACCCAGCGTCAAAAAGCTCAGGTTACATATATCGCATAATGTCCCCTTAAAGTCAAAAAGGCAAACTTTGTGAAATGGATTTGCTCTCATTTAAAAACGATATCACACGAATTTTATGGACATGATATTTTCATCTTTATAGCAGATCACACAATTGTTACTTTTTGGGTAGATGGTATGGTTAAGGCTTGCTAACCTTTTGAAGGTTACTAAAAAGTTAATTTTTATCATTATCATTCGAAGGCAAAATAACTGTAAATTTGGATCCTTTCTCCAGAACACTCTCAACCTCTATGCGCCCCTGATGTTCTTTTTTAAATAAGGCGCTCATTGGAAAAAACGATTTCCATCGGCAACCCCTTTGCATCTTTACCGGGTATTTCCGGAACTGTTGCCAATGAACTAACCGGGGAGCATGCAACTACGGCGGCAGCGATTGAATCCAGTATATCATCTTTGGCCACTTCCTTTCGTTTATACCTTTTTAAGGTAGTGTTAACGACGGCTTCTGTTTGAGAGAAACCCTTCTTTAATACATCTAGTCGTTCCTCGAAACCATGTTTTCTCTTTTTCGAAAACAGCATGGCCCTGCCGCCGGCCAAGGCCCAAAAGCAAATTTCCGGGTGAGTCTCCCGTATTTTTTGTTTTGCCCGAGGATTTGCCAACAAAAAATCATCCACTTCTTTTATCTTTTTTGAAATATGATAAGCCTGAAGGGATATCTTTTTCCCAAGGACCTTCTTGTTTATTTCGCAGGCCTCTTCATAGGTTTTGGCTGCTAAGGCCTCTCGGCAAGGCGGTGGGAATACGGTGGAAGTTTTACCTTTACCAAGTAATTTGCGGGCTTCTAAGTCGCATGCTCTGGATTCCTTAAATGGAAGTACGATGGGAATATCTATGAATATCAAAGACGCATCTTTATGGGTTTCCCACAATTTTTCGATATTTTCAGAAACACCTATCTCCCACTCATTTTCATGATTAATGGCGGTATAAAACCAGCCGATTTTACATCCATCAACTCCGATGAATTTCATAGCCCTTATTATTACAAGCCATCTCAAAAATGCAGATTACGTTCAAGGACAAGGCGCGGGCCGATGAAAAAGCGGAGCATACATGGGAGTATGTGAGCATTTTGAAGAGGCTCGCAACAGAGTAATTGGGCGTTAGATGTTTTTTGAGATGGCTTGTAATGTTTAATTTCCTTTTTACTCTCCAGCATCTTCATTTTAATCAAGGATCAAGTTTGACCCCATTCACTGGCCAAAAACAGGTTGACCGTACTGAAAGTGTATCTCATGAGAGATATTATAAGGTTTCAAATATAGTTTGTCTGCGCTGCATCAATCAAGTTTTGAACCTGCTATAACTATATGGTAAGCTTATCATCATCATATGTTTTTTAAAATTCCGATGGATGTTTGCTTCTACAGCAATAATTTGGGCATAATCAGTAAAAACCTATTTAATACAAAAGATTATCAGTTTTCCATTGAAAGGAGATCCACCGGAAAGCATATAAAGTGTAATATAAGCATGTTAAGTGATATTTGTGTAAATTCTCAATAAGTTCTGGTGTATGAAATTATTATATTGACTCGAATCCATGATTTATTGAGATGTTACGTATGCTGAATTTAACTTATTGAATTTTATGGAATACTGAGTAATATCGTTCTTGCTTAAAACAAGTTTTTAGTGTAGAAATAAAATGTGAAGCTAAAAATTATCAAAACAATTTCTTTTTTCGTTATAATCATTATGTTAATCTTACTCAGCGTGTCCTGCGGAGATAAAGAAGAAACCGGACCCCCTCGGCCTGCTCCAGAACATTCCGACAGCTTCACTTTTTTCGATATCGGGAAAAATACAATTATATCAGGCAATGTAAGAGAACGTCTAAATAAGACATTAGGCGATGATGCTATTGAACGCAGAAATATTCTCGATTTGGAAATAAACTATAAGGGTTTCTTGAAAGAATATTTTGCGGATTTTGATAAATTAAACGAAAAATTGAATTCCCCTCTCGGAGAACGGGTTGAGCATAATACGGTTAAGCTGATGTATCGCTATATGCAAAATAAAAACGTTTCATTTGACTACGTCGAGCTGGTCTATTCAGAATATACTCGAAGACCTGTTTTGATAAAAATCCATTTTAAAAAAGATGGGTTGAACACCATAGAGACGCTTAAACAAAAATACGGTGCTCCGGAGAGTATAAACTGGGGCGGGGAAACCTCAAAATCGCTTTACTGGAAAAAGAACAATGACTTGCTGATTCTATCTTTTGTTCCGGATCAGTTTGGAAAGCCGAAATGTCAAATTATCATTTACTTCAAGAACGCATTGGAGAAACTGCTCAAAGACGAACAAAAGGAAAAAGAAAAAACAAGGCGGGAACGAACTAAATCAGGCAAAACCGCTTTTTAATTAATCGGCTTAAACCACACCTCTGATTTGGACCCCGGACGATATGCGCTATGGGTGTCGCGTCTGGATAGTGAAAAATTAATATACGACCCTGATATTCTCCTCCAGCATCTTCATTTTAATCAAGGATCAAGATTTGACCCAATCACACATGGCAACCTGCCCGCCAGTGCCAGAAATGCTAGCATGTCAAAGTGCATCCCGTTCGTGGCGTTGACAGGCGTGTCCGTGTCCAAATTCTTTCTCTGAAAGACTACTGAAATAAAAGGTAAACAAATATGGGGACCGATATTGAAAAGTGGCTAGAAGGGGATGGGGAGGTATTTTTGAAGGATATCGGCATTAGAGAAGGACAACTCATATTGGATTTTGGCTGTGGGGTTGGCCACTACACAGTTCCAGTTGCTAAAGTGGTGGGGAAAGAAGGCAAAGTATATGCGGTAGATAAGGACAGGGAAGCTTTGGATAAATTGACGCAGATAGCAGAATCGAAGGGACTAAGAAATATATTCATAATAAGGACGTCAGGAGATTTGAAAATTGACCTCAAGGACGAATCTATTGATACGGTTTTGCTTTACGATGTTTTGCATTACATGCAGCCGCAAGAAAGAAGGGAAATCTATAATGAGGTGTATAGGATTCTAAAAATTGATGGCTTACTTTTAGTCTACCCAAAGCACCATAAGAGGGATGACTCTCTATGGAATCTGGCTGATATGGAATTAGAAGATGTTATAAAAGAGATAGAAAGTTCAGATTTCTATCTTAAGAGAAAATGTTTCAAGACACTCATACATGATGATAATTACGAGAAAGGATTTATCTTAAATTTCACAAAAAGGGGAATGAGAGGAAGTCGCAATTTCTAAATGGAAGGAAATTGTTTCCATGATTCGGAGGCAGAAAGATGCGTAACCTAAAGAGGATAATTCTATTCTTAATATTCGCCATATTATTCGTACCCTTGGCGTTCGCAAAGGATTTAGATCTTACCATAGTTTATGATAATAATCCCTATAATGAGCAATTGGAAACAAGATGGGGCTTTTCCTGTCTAGTTGAAGGGCTTGACAAGACTATTCTTTTTGATGTGGGGGGCGAAGGTTCGATACTTCTTAGGAATATGGACAAACTCAAAATCGATCCCAAGGCGATTAATATGATAATCTTATCTCATATCCACTATGACCATATTGGCGGGCTATCCAGCTTCCTGCAAAAGAACAGCGAGGTTGCCGTATACCTACCAGAATCTCTTCCACAAAGCGTTAAGCGTACAGTAAAAGAAGCCGGTGCCAAATTAGTAGAGGTTCGCAAGCCTTTGGCAATTTGCAAGAATGTCTATTCTACTGGAGAGCTTGGGAGTTGGATAAAGGAACAGTCTCTTATAATAAAGACAGGCAAAGGACTGGTCATAATAACAGGTTGTGCTCATCCGGGGGTTGTAAACATTGTAAAAAAGGCCAAAGACATGCTTAGAAAGAACGTTTATTTAGTCTTAGGTGGCTTTCATTTATGCTGGATGAATACCTGGCAGATAAAGGGAATTGTGAAGGGACTTAAAGAACAAGGGGTTAGGAAAGTGGCCCCTTGTCATTGTTCAGGGGATCTTGCCAGAGAATTATTTAAGAAGGCCTATGGAAAAGATTTTGTTTTTACAGGCGTAGGAAAAAAGATAAAAATAAAAGATGCTTTCTAATTGCTTAAGATTACTAATGGCTGGTTTTACTATGGGTTGGGGCCCCTGCCTGGCTTACGTTGCCCCCTTTCTTTTGCCTTATATTGCGGCTACAAAGGGAAATTGGAAGGAGGCATTAAGAGTCGGATTAATCTTTTCGATTGGTAGACTTTTGGCCCTTTCCATTTTAGGAGGACTTGCAACTGTGCTTTTCAGTTCTATCAATCGGTTTTTTCCACCTCAAAAGTCTGGTTGGCTTTATTTAATCGTAGCTTTCTTTATGATAATAATAGGGACTTTTATCATTCTAGGCAAAGGGTTGAAAATGCCTGTTGGAAAGAGGATATTAGATAAAGGAAGCGAGAGTATGTTTTTATTTGGTTTTTTGATGGGCATCGCCCCATGTGTCCCATATGTAGCAATTTTAACCTACATTGCCTGTATAGCAGAGAATGCCATTTTAGCAGGTATACTGTATGCTGCCGTGTTTGCCACAGGCACAGCAATTGCGCCTATAGTATTAGGGACCTTAATGGGTATCATTCCGGGGAGATTGTTCAGACGGGAGAAATTTTTCAAGATTTTTCAGGTAGTTTGTGGAGCGGTTCTTGTCGTTTTTGGATCTCAGCTTATTTATTATGTATTGAATTTGCTGATTTAAAAGAAGATGGGCTACCAACAGAGAATAACACAGAATAGATCTTCCTTTCGCCTTTTTTTTACGTTAGTCCCACACTCCTTATATGCGGCGCACAAAATATCCGTAAGCCTCTCCCCGTAAAAGTCTATGGCAAAGGAGATAACCTTCAACTCATTTTCAATGATCTGCTCCGCCCTTTACTTCATCTCTTTGGATCCTTATCAGATACTTAGTGCTCTAATTCGTAAATTCGATTACGTATTTTTATCAAGGTAACTAGCCTGTATAAGCCGAATGATTAAAGTTTGAAGTTTGAAGTGCCTAAAGTGATCTAAAGTTGAGGAACGCGCTTTCAGCGCAATCAATTATAATAAAAATTGATAGAATACCTTAACTTTAGGCACTTTAGTTCACTTTAGGCACTTTAAACTTTTGCATACATAGAATGAATAAACCAAGTTATAAATACGTGATCGTATTTATGAATACATGTACTTAGCGTGGGCGACCCACATTCCACGACATCTGACACTTTCACTTAGCTGCCTCAAAAGTAAAAGTTTTGACGGACATGAGATCCAATGCTAATTGAGCGGCGCTCCGGGCAACTTCTTCACAAGAGTCCCTGTTTTTCGACCGGGAAACTTTACCCAAAATGTCAATACAATCCGCGCTGCCAAATTGCGATACGAATTTCTTGTAGAGCATGCCCACACGCAAGCTGGTTTTAAAAGATGGATGAAGATGCTCATTTTGAAAAACCCTGCTCCCTTCTTTCATGGCCACCAGCCCTGCTCTAAAGAGCCTGCTGTGCTGTGTCCTCCGCAGATCCGTTCCATACATTATGCCCAGCGCCAGAACTCCACCCATGAAAGCGCCACAAATATCGCCCTGGAATGCGATACCCCCGGAAAATCCCCGGGCAATTCTTGAAATGGGGCCTATGTTAAGGTTGAGCCGGGATTCAATGTGTGACAGGACAGTACCGGCACAATAAAACTTCTTTATGTCAAAAGGAGGCCTTACCTGATATGTGCCTTTTGAAGGGGATTTCCTCTCAGCCATTTCAACAATGTCAAAGATAGATTCTATTGAGGTGTAGACAAGTCTGAGGCATTTCATTCCTTTTAGCAAAAACCGCCTGATGTCATAGCCTTCTTTAAATTTTATGCCGGTAATATCCCTGCATTTGCTGCTACCAAAGCGTGTGTTGAATCTTCGGTAATACTCAATACAGTCAGGCCATAGGCGGTTGCAGTCATTATCCCGGTGATATAAACCCAAAGATAAGACCCCTCCGGTAAGGGCACCGCAGGTATCTCCCTCATGTCCAATACCACCACCCAGTCCAGTAGCTGCCTTTAGTATCTTCCTGTTTTCCAAACCCAGAAGCCGCTGGGTTGCCAGAAGGACGGCTTGGGCTCAGGTAGCTCCACCAAAGACATATCTTATGGCTTCGGAAAAGGCCTTTTGTGTTCTGAATTCTGCCATAGATTTAGCCTATACTTACCCTATATTCCGGTCAACGGCCGTCGCATCACTGTAGCAATCGGCACATCAACGCTTCTTGGCGCAAAACTTCAATTCGAACTACCGTAAATTCCCTTTGTAAACTGTAAAACTAAAGGATGTCCCGCTTTAAAGGACGACCCCAAGGTTTCACTCATAAGGGGTAAAAAAATTGCAAGAGAAAATCGCTTTGAGCTAATTGATAGGAACGCGTGGAATCATAGACGTACCCATTTTTTCTTAAACGTCAAGCACTTTCTGCACGAATGTCCCATATTGCACATGAATTCCTCAAAACATCTGATCTCAATCACCGCTTAAGGTAATTCATCAATCCATGAGCCGCCTTTAAGCCACTTCTGACCCATCTCTTTTAATTTGCCACTACCTTGAAGAATGTTCATAAAATTATGAACCCAGTTGATCAACAGCGGATCTTCGGTCATGGCGATGCCTAATGGTTCGAAGGTGAGGGGCGACTCTCCTGCGATCAGGCCCTTATCTTGGTAGCGGTAAGCCGTCAGTGCACAAAAATAAAAATCAGCTACAACGACATCGACCTTACCCTTTAAAAGAAGATCAATCGCCTCTTCGTAGGAATTGGTAAGGATCAAATTTGCTTTGGATATTAACGTCTCGGCAAATTTATGACTGGTAGAATTTTTCAGAGCCGCAACAGTAACCTCAGGTGTATCCAATCCCTTTGCCTCTTGCAGGGCAGCATACTTCTCGGCCACGGCCAGGATTCCCTTTCCAGAAACATAATACGGACCCACAAACGCTACCTTTTGATTGCGCTTCGGGGTTATGGTCATGCCAGACAGGATCATGTCTACCCGGTCTGATTCGAGAGCCGGAAGAAGCTTTGCAAATGGCATGGAAACAAATTTTAATTTAACACCCATTGCATCGGCCATTGCCCTCGAAATGTCAGCATCCAGTCCGATGATCTCACCTTTTTTTGTGGTGGCTGTCATCGGCGGCTGTGCTCCGCTTGTGCCAACCACCAACTCCCCTTTCTTCATGATACGATCCATGGCAGGACCCGCCGAGGCAGCCATGGCAAAAATTAGAGACAATGCAGATAATAAAGCAACGAAAACGAATGTTTTTTTCATCATACTTCTCCTGTTTTGATTCTTTTAAAGGCTAATGCCATATATGGGTTTCGTCCGGGTATTAAAAAATACATAACATGTAGATTGCGTGATATTCAAACAATATTCCTCACGTGAAAAATAAAGGGGAACCTCGTATATTTCACCCCCTCCCCTTAGTCTGATTTTCGGTCAATATTCCGTGCCTGCATCAATACACCCTATCGTTGCAAAAGCTCAGGATGCCGTAAGTCCCCCGGATAACGGGATCTTCGTTTCACTACGAAAGGCGCCCAAGGGTGACGCTGTAGTAAACTACCGCGAACCCCCGGCAACGAAGGAATTACGGTATCATGGGCTTGTCCGCCTCAGGAGGGCTTTCCCGAAGGGTTAAAAATATGCCTTACGAAACGTTTTTTCCTAAAATTCACGCTGGGTTTATTCCATAAGCTTCTGTGAGATATGCGTAACATATAGAAATATTATAATATAATATTTTTTTGGCATATTTTTTATGGTCGCGGTAGGAATGCGAGTTACCTCGCACCCCCC
>CAZBOB010000091.1:0-14513 GCA_964492995.1 uncultured Desulfobacteraceae bacterium
CTTGAGTGCGAAAAATGCAATGCCTGTATTGATATCTGTCCGGTGGGCGCCCTTGTCTTTAAGGAAGCCCAAAAAGAAGACAAAAAAGAATCTGTTCCCAATCTTCAGGGGTCGAAGGACCCCAACACGGCCTAAAGTTTGAATCAAACGCTACAGCTCCTTTAGGATTTTTATAACTTTCGGCCGATATTCGTCCTTTTTGGCCATCTGGTTTCCCTTTGACTTGACGAACATAATGATGAGCCCGAAAAACAGAAAACCGGTAATTACCGACAATGCTGATGCATCGAAATTAAAAAAAGGCGCCATTTTATTGCCGATAAAGGCGCCCGCCATTAAGAACAGAACCGGCAACACATAAAGCATAAAAGTAGCTTTTAACAACGGGGATGTTTCAAAGCTAATCACGACCTTTTCACCAACCTTTGCCCCGGCATAATTAATCGCTTCCACTTCCATTTCATTGCCCCCACCCATGACATTACAGTAACCCCGTGCAGCACACCCTTCACAGGCATGGGTTTTCGTGGTTTTTACCCATGCTGTCGTGGAATCGATCTTAATTACAATACCTTTTTCGGTTGCCATAATATCACTCTCGAAGCGTTACTAGTACTCTTTCGGCATACTATTGAGCTGGGACAGTGTAAAGACAGGACCGTCCTTGCAAACATATTCTTTGCCGATGTTGCACCGGCCACATATCCCGATACCGCATTTCATGCGCATTTCAAGGGACATAATAATATTATCATAAACATAACCGAGTTTGTCTAAAACCGGCTGGGTAAACTTGATCATAATCGGCGGCCCGCAAATAATGGCATAAGTCTCTTCGTTACCCGGCGGTGCTTTCTGATCGGTAATGGTCGGTACAAAGCCGATATTATATTTCCAGTCCGGATCATCTGTGGCATCCACGGTAATGTGCATGTTAATATCATCACGCTTTTCCCATTCGGCCAGTTCATTCCTATAAAGAAGCATGCCCGGTGTACGGGCGCCGTATATAACATGTATGTCTTTAAATTTTGGTCGGTTATCCGGATCGAGCATGTATATGATTGATGACCGAAGTGTTGTAAAGGCAAAACCGCCTCCGATAATCACAACATTTTTTCCTTCCATGATATCCCAGGGGTACCAGTTCCCCAGCGGGCCACGGATCCCCATAATGTCGCCGACCTTCATGGCGTGAATATAGGATGTTACCAGGCCCACCTTGTTTATGGTGAACATTAAAAACCCTTTTTCCGTGGGGGATGACGCAATTCCTATGGGGATTTCTCCCTTTCCGGCCACGGAAAGTTCGGCAAACTGGCCGGCGCTGTATGTGAATTTTTCTTGGTCATCCGGGTTTAAAAAGACGAACTTGAATGTTTTAAGATTTTTATCTTCAGTTTCAGTTATTATTTCGTCGATGCGAACCGGATAAGGCAAATACGGATTTTGCACTTTTGTAACCCCCCTTGAGGATTGACGATTTACGATTGTTTATTGAGTATTTATAACATGTTAGGTTAAATATATTGTCGTTTCCAGTATAAAATTTAATCATACTTGAAGCTCGTTGGAAGCCGGGTTATGAATCCAAGGACTAAGTTTCAAAGCCGTTCATCAAGTCGCAAACCTTGCGTATATCGATATTAACCGGACAGTGACGAATGCATCGACCGCAGCCCACACATTGAATACCGTCTTCATATTTATCCACGTAATACTTAAGCTTGTGCATAAACCGCTGGCGAATCCGTTGCATCTTGGTATCTCTGGGATTATGACCTGATCCGTGAAGAGTGAATAGCGGATACATACAGCTATCCCAGTTGCGCATCCGTATCCCGGAAAGTCCAAAGGTTTCATCCTGAATATCAAAACACCAGCATGTGGGACACAAATATGTGCAGGTTCCACAGTTTATACAGGCAAAAGCCACATCTTCCCAGAAAGGTGCTTCAAAAAGTTCTGTTGTGTTTTTATCCTTTAATTTGTCTGTTGCAATCCGGGTTGTTATTTTTGCCTCTGCCGCCTGCCTCATGGTTTCGATCTTATCGCATGCAGTATCTGAATCCGCTTCTGAACTCCAGCCGGCGGCGGTTAAAAAGTTTTCTCCCTTTTCGGTAATGATCTTGGCGAAATAATGATCCCCTGCATCAACAAGAAGCAGGTCGAGTCCTTGTTCATGAAACGGTCCACAGCCGGCTGTTGTGCAAAAGCAGGTACTGCAAGGGGTGTTGCACGCATATCCGACGAAGGTGGTTGATTCATAAGATTTTATCCAGTAAGGGTCTTTATATTCGGGTGTGTCAAAGTTTGCTTTTACCAGAAGAAAGGCCCTGACATCACAGGGCCTGATACCGATAACCGCTCGAGGGGAATAATCCTTATGGATTTCTTTTAAAATATGATGATCATCCCGGTTTTCATCCAGAGTGAATTCGAACATCTTTTCAGACTGGGGATAGATGATTGATTTTGCCGAAAGCCGGGTATTTAATAAATTCAGATCCGGTAACTCTCCTTTGACAAGTTCCCGAAAATTATGAAATTCATCTTGCTTAACCGGACCGAATAATCGAAAAGAATCATATAAACGCTCAAGTCCTCCAGCCCAATCTTCCTTATGAATTGTTATGACTTTCATAATATAACCCTGTATCAAGTTTTTAAATATTCATTAACCACTTACTATTTTATAAAATCATCCGGATCGTCAGGTCGGTAAGTGTCAAGAGGCGGCCGCTTTTCCAATGTCATGCCGGCTTCCCAGTCGAAGAGTTCCAGACAATCTTTTTCCAGTTTTTTTGTAAACATACGAACTTTTATTCCCATGGGACAGGCCCGCTCACATGAACCGCAGTCGGTACACCGGCCGGCACAATGATAGGCCCTTAAGAAATGGAATGTTCGGGTATCTATGGGATCTATGCTCTTTCCGACCCACTGGGGCCGTGATTCATCCACAAAGCATGTCGGGCAGTAGCAAAGGGGACATGCATTTCTACAAGCATAACAGCGAATACAGGCCGAAAGGAGGTCATCAAAATATCTCCATTTTTCTTCCGGGGACATGGATTCAATTTTGCGGACATCCTCATATCTGTCTACATCCTTTTGCTCCTCGACAAGATCTCCAACAAGTTCATCATGTATTACCGGGTTGCGGTGAATGCACAATGCACAATTGTCCTGCAGCACATCTTTTTTATCCAAGGTTTTTTCAAACCCCTCGCCTTTTATATTGATTTTGTCATCAACCTCGATCACATTTTCTATCTCAGTTTCAAACATTGCTTCGATCTTGTGCCGGTCAATCATTCCTTTGCACGGCACGCCGATAATAACGAGCTGATCCCGTTTAATCTTGTTTTCAATAATATGGGTGACAATGTTTCGAGAATCGCATCCCTTGGCAACAATACCAATTTTTTCCTTTCTGTTTGTGAGGTAGTTTGCAAGATTGATTCCGCAGTTGCTGTCCCACACCAAGTTGTCAACATCTTCAGGCGTTTTTACAAAACAGGGTTCATTCATCATGGGCACGGTCCCCTTGCGGAAGCCGATGACCATATCAACTTTGCCCTCTTGTAAAAGCCGACGTGATATTTCCTTTATTTTGTCGATATACGCTAACATGTTAAGCCACCTTGGCTTCTGTTTTTAGAAAGTTTTTATTGGGTCCCAGAGCCTTGACCGCTGCGGTGACCTCATTAACCACATCAACGAATTTGGTTGATTCAGCAGATGAGATCCATGAAAAATGCAGGCGGCCGGGTTCGATCCCCATATATTCAATAAAGTTGTTAAATAAAGCAAACTTTCTGCGTGCATAGTAATTACCTTCCAGGTAATAGCATTCGCCGGGATGTCACCCGGACACCCAGACTCCGTCTGCTCCCTGCCTGAAAGCCGCTAAAATAAACTTGGCACTCATGCGGCCGGTACACGGAATGCGAATAACTCGGATGCTTGGCGGATATTCCATTCGGCTCACACCCGCCAGATCCGCAGCACCGTAACTACACCAGTTACACAAAAAACTGATAATCTTGGGTTCCCAATCTGACATACTGAAAATCTCCTAGCGCCTAACGCTTTTATACTGCTTCATTCAATGCAAAAATCTGCGCAAAAATCTGATCATTATCGAATCCTTTAAGATGGATCGCGCCTGACCTGCAGGATGCTACACATAGCCCGCAGCCTTTGCAAAGGACAGGATTGATTTGTGCTCTGCCTGGAAAAAAACGGTCGTCTTCAGGTATAAAAGAAGGTGCTGAATACGGACATACGGAAACACATACGCCACAGGAACTGCAAATTAAGGGGTTGGTTTCCGCAACAGTACCGCTGGTCTGATAAGTCTTCCTGGCAAGAAGTGTTACCGCACGAGAGGCGGCGGCTTTTCCCTGAACAATAGATTCATCTATCGGTTTGGGTGCGTGTGCCAGACCACACACAAAAACACCGTCCGTAGCAAAATCGACCGGTCTGAGCTTTACATGGGCTTCGGCAAAAAAACCGTCGGCATTCCGGGGAACTTTATAAAACCGGGTTAATGTGTTGTCGGTCTCCGTAACAATGGCGGAAGCCAGGATTAAAAGGTTGGGCCTGATTTCCATTATCCGCCTGAGCACCCTGTCTGCAAAGGTTACTTTTAGGTAATTCCGGTCGACGTCTACGGTTAAGTTCTTGCTAGAATCGTAGCGGATAAAAACAATCCCTTTAGAACGCGCCTCCCGGTAAAGATCTTCACGCAGCCCATAAGGGCGCAAATCCCTGTACAGAATAAAAACGTCCATGTTGGGGTTGATCTCTTTTAGTTTCACTGCGCTTTTGATGGACTGGGTGCAGCAAACTTTGGAACAGTAAGGCCTTTCTTTGATACGTGAACCGACGCATTGGATAAATACAGCGGTATTGAGTCGAGCTAATTCCTGATCGTTATCAACAAATCGCTGCTGTAGTTCCAGACCGGTCACAACACGGGAATCCTTGCCGTATAAATACAGGTCAGGCTTTAACTCTGAAGCACCGGAAGCGATGATAGTGACACCATGCTCAAGAACTCTGCTTTCTTTGTCGTTTTTGATTGTTGTTTTGAATTTCCCCACAAAACCGTCAACCTGTGTGATCTGCGAATTCAGAAAAACCTCTATATTCTGATCGGTCCGGACCGCATCGATTAACGTGGTTAAATACTTTTGAATATCCTCACCTCGCCAGGTTTCATGGAGATGCCGTGCCTGCCCGCCGAGGGAGTCTCTCTTTTCGATCAGAAAGGTTTTATATCCCTGCTCCGCCATATTTTGGGCTGTAGCCATCCCTGCAACACCGCCCCCGATAACAAGAACCGACTGATTAATCTCCATGGTAGATTCTGACAGGGGCTCAAAAAGACGGGCCTTGGCAATGGCCATTTTGACTATATCTTTTGACTTCTCCGTGGCTTTTCCAGGATCATCTTGATGTACCCAGGAGCACTGATTCCGAATGTTTGCCATCTCAAACAGATATTTATTGACTCCGGCATTGATTAAAGTCTCCTGAAAAAGAGGTTCATGTGTTTTCGGCGTACAGGCTGCCACAACCACCCGGTTCAACCGATGTTCCTTTATGACCTCGGTAATTTTGTCCTGGGTGTCCTGTGAGCAACTGAACAGATTGTCCTCCACATGGACAACTCCGGGTTGATTTTTTGAATACTCCACCACATCATCGATATTTACTATCCCTGCTATATTGGTTCCGCAACGGCAGACAAAAACACCGATTCGAGGCGGTTCCCCGCGCACATCCATCTCCTCCGGAATATGTCTTGTCTTTGTGAGGGACCATCGTGACCCGGCTAACATGCTTCCGGCCACACCCGCAGCAGCGCTGGAATCTATAACGGAAGACGGAATATCCTTGGGCGCCTGAAAAGCTCCGCAAACAAAAATTCCGGGCCTGGAAGTCTTAACAGGTTCAAAGCTGCTTGTGCGGGCAAAGTTGTAATGATCCAGATCAATGCCCCATTTTCCGGCCTTTTCCGCTATTTCCATGGATACCGTCAGGCCTACAGACAGAACCACCATATCGAATTCCTCTTCAACACTCTTTCCGATCTCGTCAACATAACGGATAAGCTGCATCCCTGTTTCTTCTGCCGGGACAATGTTGGTAATTCTCGACTTGATGAATCTCACCCCCAGATCATCTTTGGCGCGAATATAATATCTCTCAAAGTCTTTTCCGTAGGTGCGAATATCTATATAAAAAATAGCCGCATCCAGATCCCCATGGCTGTGTTCCTTGGCCAGCATGGCTTCCTTGATGGCATAGGTACAGCAAACCCCGGAGCAGTATCCGTTGGCACCCAGGTGTACATCCCTGGATCCTATGCATTGCAGCCAGGCAATCTTTTTCGGCTCTTTCTTGTCTGAAGGTCGAACCAGATGACCGCCGTAAGGCCCGGAGGCCGATAAAATCCTCTCAAACTCCATGGAAGTTACGACGTTTGGATGTTTTGCATAGTTAAAGGTGTCGTACTTAGACGGATCATAAGGTTTAGCACCAGAGGCAAGTATGATTGAACCGACATTTACCTCAACTGTTTCATCCTGTTGAGCATGGGTTTTGAGAGTAAGAGCCTCGGCCTCGCAAGCTTTGATACATTCGAAACATTCACAGCATACCATGCAGTTAAGGCATTTTTCAGCCTCAATAACCGCCTGGTTTTCGCGTAGACCCAGTTCAACTTCAGTAAAACTCTTCTTCCTCTCTTCCATGGATATCCTGGGCATTCTGGACCTTTTGACCTTTTCGATATCTTTACTGAACGGATTGAAGTTTTCCTGGGGAACCTCAAGAGGTTCTCGTCCCTCTTTCAAGTCCTCGGTATTCAGATATCTTAATATGGAGATAGCAGCCTCTCGCCCGGCGGCAACAGCTTTAATCGCAATGGATGGGCCGGTCTGTGCATCACCGCCTGCGAATACCCCCTTTCTTGTGGTTTCGAAGGTTAAGGGATCGATCTGTATGTTATGCCATCTGTCTAATTCAACACCCGTCGCTCTTTCAAGAAAAGACGTGTCGGTTCTTTGACCGATGGCAGGTATTATGATATCCGTATCAACAACAAATTCACTACCCTTAACAGGAACAGGGCGACGTCGGCCCGATGCATCGGGATCGCCTAATTCCATTTTAATGCATTTCAAACCGACCGCTCTTCCCTCTTTTTCAACCACCTCCACAGGTGCCACCAGGAACTGAATATCAACCCCTTCTTCAAGAGCATCTTCAATCTCCTCATCCCGGGCAGGCATCTCTGTTTGGGTGCGCCTGTAAAGGATGCTTACTTTATCTGTGCCTAATCGAAGAGCGGATCTTGCAGCATCAATCGCCACATCGCCACCACCAATGATTACAACTCTACCCTCTAACTTCTTAATGTCATAAAGTGCCGAATCCCTTAAAAATTTAACGCCGGGAATAACACCTTTGGCATCTTCATTCGGAATATTAAGCTTCATGTCGGCGTGGCAGCCGATAGCAAGATAGACCGACTTGTATCCGTCGTCCATCAGACCGTCAATGGTTATGTCTCGCCCAAGAGCGGTATCGAATTTAATCTCGACCCCGAGCCGGGTGATCCACTTTATCTCTTTTTCAAGCACATCCGGTGGAAGCCTGTAGTCTGGAATCCCTACTCTGAGCATCCCCCCTGCTACGGGAAGGGCCTCAAAAATTGTAACCTTGAAACCATCCTTTGCCAAAAAATATGCTGCCGTCAGACCGGCAGGACCGGCACCAATGATGGCAACCTTTTCATCCCTGGCCGTTATTTCCGGAAGAGGCAATTTGTCAATATCAATCTGATCTGCCGCAAAACGTTTAAGGGCGCAGATGGAGATCGGTTCATCGACCTCTTTTCTGCGGCATGCTTCTTCACAAGGATGGGGGCATATCCTGCCGATTACACCCGGTAAGGGCAAAGTCCTTGTAATTATCTCAAGCGCTTCCTGATATTTCCCCTGTGCAATCATGGCCACGTATCCATGAGCGTTGACATGGTTCGGGCAAGCGATGGTGCAGGGTGAATGATCCCGTTTATCTACTGAATATGCTCCCGGTATTGCCTGTGCATATGGTTTATAAACAGCTTTCCGATCACAAAGCCCCCCGTCATAAAGATCCGGAAGGCTGACAGGACAAACCTCGGCACAATCTCCGCATCCTGTGCATTTACCAATATCTATATATCTTGCAGCGCTATTCAGGGCTACCTTAAAGTTACCCGCTTCGCCGGATATTTCTTTAATTTCAGATAGAGTGTGAAGTTCGATATTTATGTGCCGGCCGACCTCGACCAGTTTAGGTGAAATAATTCACATGGCGCAATCATTGGTGGGAAAGGTTTTGTCCAGTTGTGACATTACACCACCGATGGCAGGTGACTTTTCCACGAGATGAACATAAAATCCGGAATCAGCTAAATCCAGAGCTGATTGCATTCCGGCAATCCCGCCGCCTACAACCAGTACCGATCCGATTATATCCTCAGACATTGTTTGATTCTCCTGATAAAATAAAGAGCAATTTTTAGGACAGTAATTTTGAAAATGTTAATTTGCTATATTATTGATATCTAAACTTAAATAAATATAGGCTGTAAAAAAGCATGTCAATAAATTTATAGTATAGGGAATTTTCTTTTATGAGCGGTGTAGCCCTGCATGCGGGATTGCATAACATCGCTTTGCGATTTTATAGCTTGTGTCCATCTATAAATGGTCTTTTTGCCCAATCTCTGCGTTATGTTCAAAAAATAATCCTCAGAATATCAAACATATGCCTGTGGTTATTTTTTTCACATGCCTTGATCTTGAACAAAAATCCTCAGTTATGGATGGACACTAGTTTGATATTTTGTTTTATTGACTGCAACGAAACATTGGATTAATGTCTACGTTCAGGTGGATTGACTAATGAAAAATTATAAAGATAAAGCGGTTGAAACGGCTGAATTCTTAAGAGCTCGTATTGCAACGTTTCCCCAAATAGGCCTTATGACCGGAACAGGCCATGGAGAAAGTGCGGAATTTTTAAACATATCCGTATCCTTTGACTATAAACATATTCCCCATTTCCCAACCTCAACCGTTGAAAGCCATCCGGGTCGGCTTCTTTTCGGCGACATGGACGGCAAACAGATTATTGCCATGCAGGGCCGTTTCCATCTTTATGAGGGGTACTCGCCGATTGAAGTGGCCTTCCCCATACGGGTTATGCAGGAGCTGGGTGTCAAGATATTGATACTTACCAATGCAGCCGGAGGTCTTAATCCCAAATATAATGCCGGTGACATTATGATCATTGAAGATCATATTAATTTAACAGGGGCAAATCCTTTGATCGGGCCTAATGAAGATAGCTGGGGAATCAGATTCCCGGATATGATCAATGCATACGATCAAAAGCTTGCGGCGCTTGCGGAAAAGGCCGGCAAAAATGCCGGTATCCATCTACGGAAAGGGGCTTATGTTGGACTTGAGGGGCCATCACTTGAAACACCGGCCGAAGTACGATTTCTAAAAACCATCGGCGCCGATGCGGTTGGTTTCTCAACCATACAGGAAGTTATTACGGCAGTCCATGCCGGAGTGAAGGTGCTCGGCCTGTCGACCATAACCAATGTTCACGATCCGGATACGCCTGTTCCTCTGACGTTTGAACAAATCATTGCCGTGGCCAAAAAAGCCTTGCCCAGCCTGGAAATGATCATCAGAACTGTTGTGGGGAATATTTAGCCTGCTTGTTCTCTGGAGATCTTTCATATTTAGACAATTTATATGGTTTGTTAAAACAGTCCTTGTCCCGAATAGTTACATGCATTATGATATAATTATTATGTATCTCGCAAGAATGAGAAAAAAAGATCAGACACATTATTATATTCGAGACACTTATCATGATGGTTCCTACTTAAAAAGTCGGGATGTTTTCGATCTTGGCACCGACCCCTCCAAACACATCATTTATCTCGGTGGACACGGATACTATTATAATGAAGCGATTGAAGAGACCCTCGCAAAATTTGGACTGTATCCGGATCAGGACGAATTGGACCGTATATTCTGGGATTTTTTGGATCCTGAAATAAAACGGGTAATAAGGGGGTTTCATCGGTCCTTCGGCTTATCTAAGACAGATTCACCGGAAACCTATCCGAGTGTTCATATATTCGACAAACGCCGTATCCATTATCTAAAATTTGCTCAAATAGACCAACGCAACCTAAGTAAAATGTCGCTCAAGCTATTTAAAGTGCTCCACGGGAAATCACGTGATGAGATTGAGCAGTACTTTCTGGTTCAGGAGCGTATTCTTCAGCCGAACGAACTGAGAGCATATGTCTACACCATTTTTGATCTTCAGCGTTTTTTTCTCGATGCCATTGCCGCTCAAAGACCACAGGATTTAAACCAAATCAAGATGGATGAATTTTTTATTGATGCCGTTTGCCAGCTTAATGATGATAAGAATTTTTGGGCTGGCACGGAGATGTCCGACAGGCTAAGAGACTATCTGGTCAAATATGTGATCATGTATTTCGATTACGAATTTCCCCGGCGTTCCCTTTTCCAGGATTACCTTCACGAATTCATGAATCGCCACCGTACTTACCTTCCGCCGAAAAAAGTGCGAGTGAACATGGAGGAAGCCGCAAGACTTTTTGAAACAAGCTGGGAAAAGTTAAAGAAGATGGATCTCAAATGTTTTATCCGTCTATACCGCAAGATGGCCTTAAAGCACCACCCGGATAAAGGGGGGAACCCCGAAACATTTGTAAAGTTGACCCAATACTATCACGGCCTGTTACGAAAGAAAAAATGATAACCGACACTAACCATAAATATACGGTCGTCTCATCGTGGGATGGTTAAAGATCGGGAGATAGAAAAAAGACTGGCCGCCCGGGAGAAAGTGGTTCACCCGCCCAGAGCATCAAAAATAATTCGGATAGACCACGAGTCGCAGCGAAAAGAAATTTTGAAAAAAAGGGCATAATTTTTATAAAAATTTCACATTATAATAAGATACAAAGGAGACGGTAATATACAACAACTCGCTATATTTTTTATAAAAATCAGGCCTAAAAAGCCCATTTTTCCACCACTTCAACCATATTATCTGAATCGACCACTAGCTCATTGACGGTGACCAAAATGAAACCTATTTTGACAACCACCAGTTATAATATCTGTAATTCCGCACTTATAGAAATAATGGCAAAATTTTTTTGGCACAATTTTCTTTGATAGGAGATACTTTTTGAAACCCTTCATGAGAATCCCCCTAATTTATGGTTGTAATTCTTTCTCAGAGAACCAATATGCAGAACCTTCACAAAGTTTTGCATTTTTAGTTTAGGAAAAACCTAAATCAAAGAAAGGATTAAAGTATTGTTGATATCACCAAATCGGAAACACAATAGACGATTCTTCTATAAGTACACTACGGCGAAGGTTGCAAAACTAATCTTGATTAATAAGACCCTACGCTTCTCGTCGCCCTTGCTGTTTAACGATCCTTTTGATGTCGCTCGAAAACTCAAATTCGCCTTTAGTGGAAAGGAGGTTAACGATGCCTTTCTGGAAGAATTGATTTGTCTAATCCAGACTGAAAAGCCGAGTTCTCTACGTAATCCAAAACTACAGGCGCTTCTCCAGTACTCATCTTCATTAACCTCTAACCAAAGAGAATCCTTTATAAAAGACCTTGAAAACGAAATTTTTCCGGTCAAGTTGGGCGAATCCGACTCGTTCAAGGAGCTACAAGAGAAATGGGATGAAGTATTACGTTTTTCGAGGATACTTTCCGTCGCGGCAGAAAAAGATAATCCCGTAATGTGGTGGAGCTACGCGAAAAACTATAGAGGTGTAGTAATAGAGCTTGAATGCGTCGATATCTACGACAGCCCGCTCCTCGTGGCAAAGGAAGTCGAGTACTCCAACGCCCCGCTCACTATCGGATCACTGGACTATTGGGTAAAAATGATTACAGGCCAAATAGAATTTGATTATAAAGAAGTCTTTGAGTGTTTGGAGTTGACCAAAACACTTCACTGGGCTCACGAAAAGGAATGGCGGGTAATTGCATTCGAAAAATACAGTGACCAACTTTATTCCGATTATCATGTACATCCGAGAACATTCAGCAAGGTTTTTTTGGGCGAAAATACGGACGAGCAAGATAGAAACGATATTCACCAATTGATCGACTTCGATATGGCACACATGAAAATCTACGACATGGTCCTGAACCACGATAGTAGGAAAATCGAATTTCGAAAGGCTCGGAGAGCAACATAACAAATCGCTTCACCAGATAGCTTACATCATCTAGTGAATTCAATTGTTGGCGAAAAGGATACTATAAGATGGGGCAAGAGCAACGACAGATCCCATGCCGATTTATAGGCCAAGATGATGGTATAGCTATCGCAACCGGCAACAATGCCGCATGGCTCTGTTCCTGCGGATACAGCTTGCCATTAGTTGGTCGCACGGGATACGTAGAAAAACTTGCAGAGGCATTTTCAGTCATTTGCCCTGACTGTCAAAGGAAATTCTTCGTTCTTCCCGAAAACAAAGATCTTGGTAGAGCTAAGGTAGTGACTGAGGTGGCTAGGGATTAAGGGAAAACAAACCCTGCACGTGAGATATTGGGGGTGTCTATTGGATTATAGCTTACTCAGAAATGTAATTTGGTTTTCAACTTTTTTCTTGTTCTCCTGGAAAAAACTATTTGAAAACCACCAGTTATGATATCCATAATTCAAAAGATTTGTAAATATTCAAGGCAGTTGGAATTTGAAGACATCACACTTAAAATCCCTTTTTATATCATTAAAATTTATATGATAAACAGAATTATATAATCACTGGACTCAAAATTGAAACCTACAGAAAATTGGCTTCAAGAAATAAATAAAAAATTCCGCCAGCAAGACGTACATCCACGGCAAAGACCTTTTAGGGCTCTTGAGGAATTTTCTAAAGAGTTTAATTGTTCTGTTTTAATTCCTTCTGAAATCGCAGATGCTATTTTCAATTGGTTCAACAAGAATACAACAATAGGGTCTAATTATATTGGGCCGTTATACAGAGGAGCATATTACTTTGACTCAGTGTTTTGGCCTGTCTACATTCCAATAATTTATGGAGAGGTTGAGCTGCACGCTTTTTCTGCGCTTGAGACAATGCATGAAAATTTCAAAGCCCAAATAAAAGCGGATAGAATGGAGTTATGGAACTATACATCATTGTGGGTAGACTGTTTAGACTATGCATACGGCTTTAATGATTTATTGCATGACAGACGCTTTGGAGGCCTTGCAATAAATTTCATAAGAAGTGGAAATAAAGAGCTAACTGGTGCAATAGCTATGTTATTGCAAAATCGACCTGAAGTAAAATCTGTTGAAAGTTGCAGAATGTCAATTGAGATGTTTCTCAAGGCAATAATTATTGAAAAAGTAGGTTGGAATGAGAATAAATTGAAAAATAAGATTGGCCATAATTTAAAAAAAGCTGGTCAAAAAGTAGTTGAGCTTACAGATAAGAAAGAGTTGAGAAAAATTTTACCAGAATATGACTTTTTACCAGATATTCATGAGCGATACAGTGGAAAAGATTGGGAACCCAAATACTTATGGAAAGCCTATTGCTTAGCACAGGCAACAGCTACTTCTTTCACAAGAATGTACTCTGATAGAGACACCAGACCTCAGGTTTTAGGAAAGTAAAAAGTCCTAACCAAGGTGTCAACCTGACCAGAAGAGGCTCTGTCAATCCCACATTAGTTTGGGCTGGTAGGTTACACTAAACGTTATTTGAATAATATTTCAAAAGGTTATAATGAAGATTGATAAAACTAAAAATACAGTAGTTTCTCAATTTGCAGGAAATGATCCGTTTGCTGATCCTACTTCTTGGGATTTAATAGAAAAAAGAATTCCTGAAAAGTTCTGGGACCTTTTAATTGATCGCTCTGGTGCTTCTCAATTTGCTGCAGTATTGCCAGAAATATTTAAAGTTGAAGATTTTGTCGATGATTCTGAGGCTCATTTATGTTGGGAAAGGCTCGGCAACTTTTATAAAAATCAAGGGCGTTTTCACGAAGCTATCCAATTATATTTTGGTTTTTATTATCATTTTATCAAAGCGCAGAATGCGAGTGGGAAGTGGGTTCAAAAAGCAACACCTCTTGTCTGGATTGCTGAATGCTGCTCACAGCTTGGTTATCATGCCCTTGCCAAACGATATTTAATGCTATCACATATTGACGATTCAATTAAAATAAGAGGCACTGTTTCTCCTGGAGGTACAGGGGTTTATTTCAGAATGGTCTGGAACAGAGGTTTTCCGGATAGTGAGTTAAGAAGATATGCTAAAGAAGCATACTACCTATTGATGAACGACAATTATATTTAAGGTTCAACGACAATTAAAATTGCGGGTCGA
>CAZBOB010000092.1:0-14489 GCA_964492995.1 uncultured Desulfobacteraceae bacterium
TTAATTGATGGGGCAAATCGATAGAAAATGGGGGTGTGGTTGATTACAGATTTCTGGTACTCTTGCCAGTATTGACACCATTCACAACAACAATTGATATACATATATCATCTTCATGCTTTCCCGAGGTTTCTGTATCAAGAAAAATAAACATGCATACAACCTTTCTGTTTTATCCCTCAAGTTCTCAAAAACCTTAACCACCGGCAAGTTTTACAGTATAACCCTGTTGTTTGATCTCTTTCAAAAGAGTCTCCCTGTGATCTCCCTGTATAAGGATAATTCCGTCTTTTACTGTACCGCCGGTGCCACATAAGCGTTTCAGTGTTTTGGCAAATTGGTGCAATTTTTTATC
Organism: uncultured Desulfobacteraceae bacterium; assembly: GCA_964492995.1. GTDB lineage: Bacteria > Desulfobacterota > Desulfobacteria > Desulfobacterales > UBA11574 > S5133MH16. Next base: position 356 of record CAZBOB010000092.1, read on the forward strand.
ATCAAGCGGGACACCAAGAACAGTTGTTACTGTTTTCCCTTTCCGGCCTTTGACCTCCCTCCTGATTCTTACAATTCCATCGTTTGAATTTATTGATTGTTTCTTAGCGGTTTTTTTCTTTTTGCAGGTGCATTTCGCAGCTGGATGTCCGCACGAAGGACAAATTCGACCTGATTCTGTTGAATAAACCAACCGGGTGTTATTCATTAATCCTATTCCTCAACTTACCGGAACATTTAAAGGTTACAACCCTCCTCGCCGCCAACAACATGGCGTTAGCGGTAGCTGGGTTTCTGCCACAGTAAAAATGCTTGACAGCGGTATAACCAAAGTTATACTATATTTTTATGAAAACAGCCATATCCATTCCAGACGAGATATTTGTATCGGCAGACCACTTGGCGAAGCGGCTGAATATGTCTCGTAGTGAACTCTATACACGTGCCATACAACAGTATATAGCCGAATCCCGTCATGTCGGGGTGAAAGAGAAACTGGACCAAGTGTATGCGTCTGAAAACGCATCCGTTGATCCGGCAGTACTGAATGCGCAAGCAATATCCATTCCCATGGAGGAATGGTAATGCACCGCGGGGATATCTGGTGGGCCACACTTCGAGCGCCGACCGGTTCTGAACCAGGTTACCGACGCCCCGTAGTCATCATTCAGAGCGACGATTTCAACAAGAGTCGGATCAACACGGTTGTTGTTGCTATGCTGATCTCCAATCTCCGCCTTAAGGCTGCCCCCGGTAACGTGTTTCTGGCCAAACGGAGCACCAAGCTTCCAAAGGATTCGATTGCCAATGTTTCCCAGGTTGTCACCTTAGACAAATCGTTCCTGACGAAACGTATCAGCAGGCTTTCTACAGACAAGATGAAGCATGTGGACGATGGTCTCCGTCTTGTGCTCAATTTGTAAGAAATGCCACTGAGCAAATCCGCTGTCAGTCGGGCGGCCACTAGATGCCAAAAACTGATCGACGATCAATCCTTGTCCCTGAAAGACTATAAACGCTTAATTTCAACCCCGTTCCCTTTTTGACCACGAGGTCATTGGGAACTTCCGGGAACATCAGCGACATTAATGACAGGAAATAGTTTTCATCTATCTCACGGCGTAACCAAAAGAAAAATGCATGTTTTTGGCGTTTATCCCTGCGGTTAAGTGCCGGGGAGATCTTGCTTGAAAACATGAGTCAACATCATGAAAAAAACTATGGAGGGCAAAATGAGAGAAAAACAATTAACCCGCCGTCGATTCTTAAAAAATCTTACCCTGACCTGTACCTGCAGTACCCTTGGTGTGCATGCGCTGACTACACGCCATGTTTGGGGAAAACCCCCTAAAGGGGCCGGTTCTAATAAATCGGCACCCATGGAATACCGGATTCTTGGTAAAACAGGCCTCAAGGTTTCAGCGCTCAGCTTTGGCGTGATGCGACTGTCCGAGCCCGCGGTATTATTTCAAGCCCTGGACATGGGCATCAATTATTTTGATACCGCCCATAGGTACCAGAACGGCAATAATGAAAAGATGTTGGGCAAGGTACTCAAACAGTACGGCAGGTCCAACGTGTTTATTGCCACTAAAATCCCACCTTATTATAAGCAGTTCGGGAACAAGCTGCTCAACGATCAAAAATCCATGGAAACCATGATGGAAGAAAGCTTAAGAAGGCTTCAGACCGACTATGTTGACGTGCTTTTCCTCCATAGCATTACCGATCCGGAGTGGCCGGTGCATGACGAAATGCTCGGTTTTTGTCAAAAAATGAAAAAAACCGGAAAAGCCCGTTTTGTGGGAATTTCTTTCCACACCACGGGTCAAACTTACGTGGATACGGTGGACCGGTCTTTGGAGGCCGGGTTCTACGATGTTTTTCTGGCAACACTGAATTATAAGAGCCCCCCGGCACACATCCAGGCATTAAAACGTGCGCGTGATAATGGCGTGGGCATAATTGCCATGAAGACGCAGGCCGGCGGCTATAAACCCAAAGCAAAACTATCGCTCAATCCGCATCAGGCTGCACTGAAATGGGTCCTTGACAGGCGGTTTGTGGACTGTGCCATTCCCGGAATGGTTAACCGGCAGCAGCTTGCGGAAAACGCCGGCGTTATCGGGAAGAAAATCGGGTGGAGTGACCGCAAGACCCTTTCGGCCTATTATGATGCGGTTAAAGATCGCTATTGCTTGAGGTGCGGCAGCTGCACTTCTTCATGCAAAAAACAGGTGGACATTTCCACCATTCACCGCTGTCTCATGTACTGGGAAGGCTATGAAGACTTTGACCTGGGCCGGGCCACTTACCGACAACTTCCGCCCACGGAGAATGCCCTGGCATGCATGGGCTGCACAGCCCCCACCTGTAACTGCATTAACGGGATAAAAATATCGGAGCGAATGCGCCATGCCCATATTCATTTTACATAAAACCGGTCCCGCCCGCCCGGCCTTGCGCTGTCGTATAAATCTTTTGATGATTTTGTTCTTCATGGCCGTAACCTGTATCAGCCCCTACGCTGAATCCGACGACGGGCCGATTTTTAGGTCGGCCCTGCCGTCCCCGGAATGGCGGATTGAAGGACAGCCCTATGGTTTTGTCCCCCAGAATCTCTATGAATACATCAATGGGGAGGCCGAATTTTTTATTGCATTTGGTTTTATTGAACTGAAAGGGGCGAATTATACATCCGTTGCCGGCGGAAAAGGCACGGTGACGATCGATATTTATAATATGGGAAACAAACTGAATGCGTTCGGGGTATTCCAGTCAAAAAGAGGCGGCCAGGCATCTGCTTTGAACTTGGGCGCAGCATCTGCCGGATCTGATGGTTACCTTGCTTTTTATAAAGATCGATTTTTTGTTGAAATACAGGCCTATATCACTCGCGAAAAAGAAAAACACAGGGTCGAGACCATGGCCGCAAGCATTGCGGCGCATTTGCCGGGTGACAATACCCCTCCGTCGGAGCTTTTCTATCTTCCTGAAAAGAATAGGATTGCCGGATCAGAACGCTATATAAACGGCGGCATACTGGGACATGCGTTTTTGGACAGGGGTATTGTATGCAATTATCGCATCCAAGGTCAAAAAGTAACGGCCTTTGTTGCCATGTTGGCCTCACCTCAGGATGCGGTGCACGCCGTTAAACAACACCGGTCGTTCTTTTTGAAATCCGGTAAAGAATGTCTGCCCCTTGACTGCTTTGGCAAATACGGTTTTGTTTCCGAGGAACCCTATCATCAAAAGATCATGGAAACACAGGTCGGGGCGTTTGTGGCAGGGGTCTATGATTTGAGTACCATAGAAACAGGGAAAACACTATTGGCGGATATAATAACAACGATAAAACAAAGACAAAATATCCGTTAACGGTAAGTGAGAAGAAATTGGCGGGCTTGCCCCCCTATGGTTTCCGCCAGATTTGGATAATCCTTTCCGCGACTTGCTCAGGCGTTAATGCGTCTGTATCAATTTCGAATTGAGCGGCGCTTTTGTATTTGGGAATCCGTTGCTCCAAGACTTCTGCGACCTCGTCAGTAAAAGTCTTTCCAGCGGTCAAGGAAGGCCGCTGGGTACCTTCTTGAATTCGCGAGACGATCGCATCCACGGAAGCCCTTAGCCAAAATATGCGGGAGTTGATTTTTAGCGCCTCAATATTCTCCGGCCGTTCAATGACCCCGCCACCGGTATCAATAATAATATTATCAAGCCCCGCCAATTCCCGGGCAACTTCAGATTCTATATCGCGAAACCCTGGCCAACCCAATTTCTTCACAATTTCCGGAATCGGCATGCCCGCCTTTTTAACGATTTGCGCATCCATATCCATACACGGCATGCTAAGTTGCATGGCGAGAAGCTCTCCCACCACGCTTTTTCCGGTGCCGCGATATCCGATCAATACGATATTCATGATTTCAAATGCTCCATTACGATTCCACGCATGACTTCGACCGGTGCGTCAACACCGGTAAAACGTTCAAATTGCAGGACTGCCTGGTTGACAAACATTTCGACTCCGTAAATGACTTTAAGGCCGCGAGACTTCGCATGGGCAAGCAGTTTGGTTTCAAAGGGTGTATAGACAATGTCAAAGACAACCTGCCCCGGTCGAAACAACCGGTCAGGAATAAGGGAGGCATCTTGGTTTGGATGCATACCCACCGGCGTACAGTGAAGGATGATATCCGAATTCTCCATTGCTGCGGTAAGAGAGCTTTGGGTCAGCAATTGGGATTTGATGGAAGCATCCGTGCCGGCCTTTAAATCGGTCGTCAACTGCTGAAGCATACGCTCATCAATATCCAAAATTGAAAGTTCCCCCGGCTTTGTATTCAGGGCAAGGGTAAAGGAAATCGCCCTTGCCGCACCGCCCGAGCCCAACATTAAAATATTTTTACCGTCAATTTCTATACCCGCATCAACAATGGCCTTTAACGCACCCGGCCCATCCGTACCCAAGCCAACCAGCTTGCCTTTTTCATTGATAACCGTATTAATTGAACCGATGCTCCGGTCTACCCCCGCAATTTCATCTACATATTTCATTGCTTCGATTTTATGCGGAATGGTGACGCTCATGCCGCGAAAATTCTCTAACGCCCTCATTCCTGCCAATGCATTTTTTACATCCTCGACCCGGCAGGCCACATAAATGAAATCGAGGTTCAGTTCCGCGAAGGCGGCATTGTGGATTGCCGGTGAAAGGCTGTGGGCGATAGGATTACCGATAACCGCGCAAATTTGGGTGTTGGCGCTGATGGTTCTAAAATCTTTCATAAAACCTCCTTAAAGATATTCCCCCCGAAACGGTCACGCAGTTTCGGTGACCGGATACCTCTACTTTATTTATACCTGAATTTTGTATGAAAATTAATGAGAATCTTTACGTTACGTATTTGAACCGAGTTTATGCAAAATCATGTCATTACACATTTTATACAAATGGTATATTAGACGATGATCTTTTTTTATTCATTAATTTTCACCCAAAGGGCGAGCCGGAGGCTTCCATCTGCTGCGTTATTAAGGGTTCGTAATAGTTCACTATGACTTCACCCTTAAGTGCCTTGCATATGAAAGCCTCCGACTCGTGCAAAATTCAGGTTGTAACTGAAGCTCGTGTGAATACGGCTTGTTTCAAACGACTAAATGAGACCTTTGCAAAACGCCCCATTTTGCCCAATCTCTGCGTCCCCGATAATCGGGATTTATCAACAGACTCAAATTTTAACCCGCCACCGAACTTTGGTGGGTTAATCCTCAAAATACTCAATGTATTCCTGCCTGCCCCGTAGGTCCGGCAGATCGTACCGGAGTGGTTAAAATTTTCGTCTTCCTTGAACTTGAACCCCGGTTAAATATAAAATACGGATTTAACTGGGCAGGCAAAATTGAACATTTTTCAAAGGTCTCTAAACTATTGCGTTTTGACATGTTGCGTGGTGGAAAAAGCGTTGATGATAAGGTTATTTATTTTTTACGGATGCTATCAATATCTTTTCTGAGTCATCGTCCTTGTCGGTAATGCAGGTTACCTGGGCGTTCAAGATTCCACCGGCCTCTACCACAAAATCCTTGCAGACGATATTTCCTTTGCAGTTTCCGGTTGAAAGGACAATCAACTCTTTTAAGGCCCTGACTTCTCCCTCAAATATTCCTCCGATGGTAATGGAGCCGACCTTGGCATCAGCGTAGACAGCCCCTTCCTCGGCAATAACCACATTTTGGCCGACTAGCGTTCCTTTTACTACCCCTTTGATGATCAGCCGTCCCTTTGTAGAAACCGTGCCGTCTACGGTCAATTCCTTGTCGATGATAGAAAAGTCTTTGGATTCATTCTTCACAATGCGTCTCCTGGTGCAACCTGAATCCTGAAAGATTGCTTATTCAGGTTTCGGGGTTAACGTGATGGTATCTCCTTTTTCGATTCCCAAAGCGTGCTTTGCATTTCCTTTATTCAAGGCAATCTCAAGATATCCGAAACCACCTATGATCGCAAGGGGATTCTTGGGTTCTGTGTCGGCATAGCTGAGTGATACCCCTTTAATTGTATTTTTACCGATTTTGATCTCAAGCATTTTTCCGGAGCCGCTCCTATCCATTTTTTTAAGAAGGGCTGCGTCAATATTTGAAATGCAGTTTCCAAAGCGATCAAACCATACAACCGTTCCCACAAGTTGATTATTACCGGATATATAGGGTTTTAATATCTTCAGGTGAACCAGGTTTTGTTGATCAAGGGGTGAACCTAAGTTTTTTATATCCAAGCCCCTGCATAGATGAGCACCAACAGGAGCAAAAATATCCCGGCCATGGAAGGTCCGGCTCACCGGTTCTAAAAAATAGCGCCTATTCTCGACGCTGACAATGGAATCCGTCTCTCCTTCATCCGTTAAAAGCGTTAACACGCCGTTATCCGGCGCAAGGAAAATATGGCCCATCATTTCAAGGGCCACGATCGCACGGTCGCTGCCCACTCCCGGATCCACAACGAGAAGATGTACCGTACCCTCAGGAAAATATCTGTAGGAAGATTTGATGATGTATGCGGCTTGGATGACGTCCTGGGGATCGATGTGATGGGTAATATCGATAATGACCGCTTGAGGGTTTATGGACAGGATAACCCCCTTCATCATACCCACATATGCATCCTCAGTGCCAAAGTCCGTCAGGAGAGTAATTATCGACATGATTAATCATTGAAACATTCTTTTTTGAAAGCTGAACCCCAGATGGCGGTATGCCTCCTGTGAAGCCTTTCTTCCTGAAGAGGTTCTCGTAACCATCCCTACTTTTAAAAGATAGGGTTCAATGACATCCACAAGTGTATCTGTTTCTTCCTGAAGAGTTGCGGCGATGGCCTCAATGCCCACCGGACCCCCTTTATAAAACTCAATAATTGTTTTCAGGTAGCGGCGGTCAAGATGGGTCAGCCCCTTTTCATCAATCCCTTCCAGGGAAAGGGCTTTTTCAACAATTTTCCGGGTAATGATTCCATCCGCCCGTACCTGAGCATAGTCCCTCACCCGTTTAAGAAGCCGGTTTACAATCCGCGGCGTTCCCCTGGATCGTTTGGCAAGCTCAATCGCACCTTGATTATCAATTGTTACTTTAAGTAACGCAGCCGACCGTGCAATGATTTTAACCAGTTCCTCTTCCGTATAGAAATCGAGGCTTCTGAAAATACCGAACCGATCCCGCAGCGGTGCGGATAAAAGTCCAACCCGTGTGGTGGCACCGACAAGTGTAAAGCGGTTTAAACGGTATTTGTGGCTGCGGGCATGTATGCCTTTGTCAAACACAAAATCGATGGCAAAGTCCTCCATGGCGGGATACAGAAATTCTTCTACAATCTTAGGGGTCCGGTGTATCTCATCTATAAAAAGGGTGTCTTTATCTTCAAGATGCGTCAGAATGCCGATCAGGTCGCCGCCCTTTTCAAGGGAAGGACCGGCGGTCGTAATGAGATTGCCCCCCATTTCATTGGCAATAATATGTGCAAGCGTTGTTTTTCCGAGGCCCGGAGGTCCATGAAAAATAATATGGTCAACCGGTTCATCTCTTTTTATGGCTGCTTCAATTGCAATTTTAAGCGCTTCCACAATTTCTGTCTGACCGACATAGTCTGAAAAATGTTCAGGCCTCAAAGTGAGTATTCCCGGTTCCCTGTCCACAGGGAGACATGATCCTTCAAGAAGTCCCTGGTTGTCGGAAGAATGTTTTAATATATCATCCATGAGTAATTTCTCAATAAGTTCTGGTTTATTTAGTACCTGAACGAAAACTGTCTTTTCCGCCAATATCTGCGTCAGACTCAAATTTTAATCCTCGAAATACTACCAGTATTACTGTGGTTAAAATTTTCGTCTTCCTTGATCTTAACGAAAAATCCTAGTTTTCGTTCGGGCACTATTTAGAAATTTTCTCCGCGATATACTTCTTCAAAAAGTTCTTCAGGGGTTGCGATAGCGCTGTTCCGTTTCATGGCTTCGGCAATCATCTTTTTTGCGTCGGTTATCTTGTGTCCCAGTTGAATAACAAGTAAATCCAAAACCTGCTTTGAAAAGTCTTCGACCACAGGAACTTTTACTTTTTCTAATTCACGGATCAATGCGAATTTATTCATCCTGCCTTCAAGGGTGGCAATAATTTTACGGGCTGTCCGGTCGCCGATGCCTTTTAATTGTTTAAGCTTATGGATGTCTTTCGATTCTATGGCCCGCGCGATGTCACGGACCGGTACGTTCAGAGCCTTAACCGCCTTGAGGGGACCGATATCTTCTACAGAAATAAAATATTGAAAAAATTCTTTTTCGACCTCGAGATTAAAACCGATCAGTACCGGTTTTGGCTGCCGTTCGGTCTGTTGATAATAAATATAGAGGGAAACTTCGTCACCGATTTTTTTTGCCATAAAGGTTTCCATTACAACTGCTGGAAGCAGAACTTCATATCCGACTTGATTTGCAAGAAGCAGTATCCTGTCACCCTCTTTTTTTAAAAGTTTGCCTTCAAGATAACCGATCATGCGATACCGTTGTAACCGCTTTGTGCTGCGAGTTTTGCGACAGACCGTTATTATGGCGAAACAAGCCCAGAAGCGCTAAGCCCATTGCATCAGAAGCGTGATAAGGTTTAATGGGATCCGTCAAGTTTAACAAACGCCGAACCGCTTTTTCAAGCTGCATTTTGCTTGCATTTCCGTTTCCGGTCAGCACTTGTTTGGCTTCGCGAACCGGGACCTCTGTCACCGGCACGTCGACCTGGTATCCTGCAAGTAGAACAACACCGGTAACCTTTCCCAATGTTATGCCGGCTTTTGGAAACTTTACCATGGAAAAGATGTCTTCCACTACCATAAGGTCGGGTCTTTCATCCTTTAATAGAATGAGAAGATTTGAGAAGATTTTATCGAGACGGCCTGGCAAAGGAAGGTTTTTTGAAGTATTGATACTGCCGAAGGAAAAGCCTTTAACTTTAAGATCCGTTCCCTCGACAATTCCAATACCGGTTGCAGAGAGACCTGGATCTATACCGATAACCTTTATCATGTAGTGCTCTTTTCCGGATTCCGGATTCCGGATAATGATTATGTGTAACGCTTCAGCTTGTTTGGAATGGATTTTTTTAAAGAACTAGACAGGTGTGAATCAAGACTGTCTTTTTTGATAAAGAATGGATGACTTCTTTTTACCAACAGGCGTGATTCACACCCGAACCAAACCATTACGATTTTATTTTTTTGCATCCAGCATCCGGCGACTCAAATACAGGAACCCTAGTGTCCATCCATAAACGGCATCTTTCGGCCCCCGGCGGCGTTCTCGCTCGTTTTCAATCCTCGAAATAGCGCGCTATGCCTGCGGTTGAAAACTCGCTCGGGCCTTGCCGGAAACCAAAATCTACCATTTCTGAATGGACACTAACTAATGAGAAATCCCCTTCAACTTTTTTTTAGCGATCTTCGCTTCATTCGATTTTGGATGTTTTTTAATCAGTTCTGTAAAGATAAGACGGGCATTTGCTTTGTCTCCCAGGTTAAAAAAGGAAAAGCCCTGCTTTAAAAGCGAGGCCGGCACCTTATTTCCTTTGGGATATTTTTCGATGACCTTCTGGTATTCTAAAATGGCTTTTTCATACCATTTTTCATGATAGTAGATTTCACCAATCCAGAATTGTGCATTGTCGGCATTTTTTGACTTTGGATATTTTTTTATTAATTTTTGAAAGTTTTCCCGGGCCGACTCATAGTCACCCCGATCAAATGCTTTTTTTGCCGACTGATAAATTGCATCTTCTGAAAAGTTTTTTTCAGCCCGCCTATGGGTTTTTATGCCCGAAGCCTGTTTCGCTTTTACATCGGGTTCCGTGGACTCAAAATTCAGGTATTGCTCAAGACGTGCGATACGGCCTTTATTTTCATTTGAAGTCCGGTCTATTCTGTCCAACCGGATTTCTTTTTTTTCATATGAGTCTTCAGAAGTCTTTATTTTCTGTTTTATTACATATTCCGTCTCTTCGAGCCTTCCACTTAAAATTTGGATTTCTTGTCTCAGGCTTTCGATCATGGCACGCTGCTCGGCAAATTTACTTCTCAGATTTTGATTGCTTTGTTTCTGGGCATTTAATTGGGATGCCAATTCTTTGTTCTTTTTTTGAGATTCAAAATAACGCTTTTCCATCAAAGCCTGGCGATTGTCGAGGGTAATCACATCCCGCTGCAACGCACAGCCGCACAAAATCATCATGCACGATAAAACAACTATCGTTGTATTTTTCATGGCAAAATAAACACAAGGGGCTTTGCCCCATTTGGTTTTATAAGTGGTTACGTTTCGAAATCAATTTGTTTTTCCCGCTTAAAGCCAGGGTAAACGCATTTGAATCCCAATACAGTGAGAATGCTCCACGACGCTACGCTGCACCGAAATCAAATACGTTTACCCTGGCTTTAAGCGGAATACATTTCCCGAAACGTTTAGGGTTCACGAAAAAATAAATTTACAATTTTGGGAGTTGAGGCGCCCGGATGGCAAGGCACGAAAACTTAAGGAATATCAAGCATATTTCGAGTTTTCGTAACGCAGCCAGTCGGGATGCATCGGCATCCAAAATGTGAAGTTATTTTTGAGTGAGCGCTTAGTTTATGGTAAAGTGACCTCTCCGGTTCTTTGCCCAGGCTTCTTCATTATGGCCGGGGTCCACAGGGCGTTCTTCGCCATAGCTTATACAGTTTAAACGTGATCCTGCAATACCGAGATCCATCAGGAAGGTCTTGGCACTTGCAGCACGCCGTTCACCCAGAGCAATGTTGTACTCATTTGTACCCCGCTCATCGCAGTGTCCTTCAATGGTTGCCGTAACATCGGAATTGTTTATAAGCCATTCCGCTTTTTTCTTCAAAATTTCCTGTGCCTCGGCAAGCAGAACGGCACTGTCAAATTCAAAAAATATATTTTCATTTAAAAACATGTTTCGGGCAGCGGCCTTAAGTTCTGATTCTTCCTGAAGGCGTTGCTCCTCAATGGCCTGTTGCCGTGCCAACTCTTCCTGTTTTGCTTTTTCAGCCGTCGCTTCATCCTCAGCCTGTTGAGCTAAAGAAGTATCATCCCTGATTGTCTTTTTTGCACATGAAACGGTGAACAGAAATCCGGGAATTACAAGTACCACGGCCAAATTAATTAATAACTTTTTTCGCATTTTTTCCTCCTTTTAATTTAGTTTGTACATTATGTGCTTTTTATCAAAAAATTTTTTAGAACTTAGGGGCTTCGCCCCAATTGGAATAATGGAATGATAGAATAAATAGGTTCCCATTAAAAATCCTTTATTTTCAAAAAGTTGTAGAATTTCCGAGACGTTTAATTATTAACCATTCTTGGTGACCAATCCGGTTCTGTCTGCTCGCCCTTCAAGGCAAGTAATCGTCTCTGGTCGGTTCCATAAGCAGTCATAACATAGATTCTGGAAGGCCCTTCCCGTGTAGAACTGAACACAATAAGGCTTCCGTCCGGCGACCATGAAGGTGCCTCGTTGTCGCCCTGATCATGTGTCAATTGAATCGGGCTCTGACCGTCACTACCGACCACGAAGATATTGTTTCGGCCGTTTTCCATCCCTGCATAGGCCACTTTGTCCCCTTTGGGCGACCAGCTGGGCTGTGTATTATATCGTCCCTGAAACGTCAGTCTTCTTACCTTTCCGGAAGCTATATTTTTACTATAAATTTGAGGTGTTCCGGATCTTTTTGAAACAAAAGCCATATGGTTGCCGTCCGGGGACCAGGTAGGCGATACATCAATACCCCTTTTATTTGTTAACCTATTAATAACTTTCCCGGTCCCGGTCAATAAATAAATTTCAGGATCACCTGAAAATGAAAGGGTGGCTGCCAGAGCAAATTTATTGGGAACCCAGGCCGGTGTGATATTGATTCCTTTTTTTGAAATCACAGCCCCGCGTTTTTGTCTTAAATGCTTCAAGTAAAGATCGGGCTTGCCTTTTGCATAGGAAGTATAAGCCAGCCATTTCCCGTCGGATGACCATGCCGGAGAAAGGGTAATACTTTTTGTATACGTTATCTGCCTGGGATTGTATCCGTCAAATTCACATACATAAATTTCCTTGCTTCCCGAATTTTTGGAAACAAATGCAATCTCACTGTTAAAAAACCCTTTGTCCCCGGTCAGAAAAAAAATAATCTCGCTGCAAAAACGGCGGACTATTTTTCGCTGATCCTTGATCAATCCCTTGTATCTTTTACCGACCAGTAATTTTTCTTTAAACGTGTCATAAAGTCGAAGTTCCATTTCCACCTGGTTGTCCTGAATCAGAACCCCCCCGGTTACCAGGAGCTCTGCTCCGATACTGGTCCAGTTAAAAAAATTTACATTTGCCAAAGAGGTCACGGTTTGCATATCCACAAGAAAGGCGTCACGGTCAAGGATTTTGAAATAGCCTGTAAATTCCAACGTTTCAGCGAGCAAATCAGATGCCGTTCTGGATAGACGCTCTGTGGCGTCGCCCGAGTAAATCTTCTTGAACACAGGGATTGCCATTGGAATTTTTCGTAAAAAAGGATGGGTGATATCAATATAATCATATCCGGCCCCGCATATACCCGTCCCAACCACCATAAAAGATGCTATTACAATTAAACATATTGTTTTAATAATGTATTTTTTCATTAGGTCCTTTGAGGATATTATAAATGTAAACCTATTTTATCCCTTCGGGTGTAAACCTCAGGCCGACAGTTACAAAGGGCTTTGTCACCCCCGGCGGATGAGGACGAACAGGATTTGATTTCATAATAGCTTTTTTGGCGGATTCGTCGAAATAACTGTTCCCGGACCTTTTATCAAACCATATATCTTTTATCTCGCCGTTTGGCATAACTTTGAGTGCCAGATACGCCTCAAGATTTTTTTGCCCCCCGGCCAGCTGTTCGGAAAATGCCCAACGTTTCTGAATCTGGTACGCAATTTCGATGCGATATATATCAATTAATTCCAAAATCTTTTTACTGCCGGACCCGGATTCGCCGGGTATTCCCGGACTTTTTACATCTTCATGGGTTTTACGGTCATTAGGCCCGGTTTTTTTTACCTGATCCTTGAGACGGTCGATGGCCTGTCTGATCTGATCGGGCCTTGATTTTTCAACTTTCTTTTCAAGTTGGGTTATTGCGCTTTTAACCACACGGGCAGACTTAAAGGTCTTTTTTTTAAGTGATTTTTTTATTTTCTTTTTTTTGGGCGCAATAGAAATCGCTTTTGAGGGCTTCTGAACGGTTGCAGGAATAGTTTTCGAAGAAACCTTGGAATCCGGAGCCTTTTTTTTCGCTTTTGACTGCTTTTTAAGTTCTGCAGGCCGCTGATTGTCCGGAGCCGCTGATTTTTTCAGGGCGGGTAAGGTAACCATGCTGACATTTATAACTGAAAGAGAAGGCCTTCTATTTGTTGCATAACCCGGAGCAAATATCAAAATCACAAAAAGGATCAGGTGACACATGAAGGAAACACTAAAATTTAAAAAGAATGTCCTGCGTTCGTATTCCTTATCTTGGGACAAATAAGAATTTGAATGCATGCTTTTATTCATCAGCTTTTTGCTTTTGGTTTCTTTCCTTTCTCTTTTTGACGAATCGGCTCAGTCACCATTCCCAGCTTCTCAACCCCGGCCTCTTTTATTTCGGACATGACTTGAACAACAAATCCATAGGGTATTTCCTTGTCAGCCCGAAGGTAGACACCCCGGTCCTCCCGACCTTCAAGAATTTTTTTTAGTTTTTCCTGAAGAAAATCAAGTGCAACCTGAAAGTCGTTAATAAATACCTGATTCTTATTGTTGATGGTAATGATAAGATGCTCTTTTTTTGAAATAAGCGGCTGTGATGTGGTCTCGGGCAGGGCAACATCTACACCCTGCATCATCATTGGCGCGGTTACCATGAAAATAACCAGAAGAACCAGCATAACATCAACAAACGGAGTTACATTAATATCAGACATAAGGCGGTCACTGTTTCCCCCGTTTACCATCGGATGTTCTCCCCTTTAGGTCATAATGTCCCGTTCAATAATATTTAAAAAATCTGCGGAAAAATTTTGCAGTTC